>PEXO01000057.1:11473-11803 GCA_002779045.1 Elusimicrobia bacterium CG08_land_8_20_14_0_20_59_10
AGGCGGCCCGCGGAGAAAAAGTACACGATAACTGGATCTTCAACCTGCGACTGGGCGGCTATGACTTCTCTTACTGGGCCGTGGCGAACCGCTCGGGGAATCAACCGGTCTACAACTATGGCGGCAGCTGACCCGCGGATCGGTCCGCACAAAACCCCGGTTACGCCGGGGTTTTTTATTCCCCGGAGCGCGACCATAAGCGATGTAACCGGTATGTTCTTGATTTTCAGCCAAGAATCCTGTAAGATTTGCACTGGTTAGGAAGCGTAACGAAATAACTGAAGCATTTGGAGGCTCAGATTTGAGGCGGATGCGAGGCGCGACGAACGA
>PEXO01000192.1:0-2129 GCA_002779045.1 Elusimicrobia bacterium CG08_land_8_20_14_0_20_59_10
ACGCCATCTCACTTTCCTTCACCGGCCCGGCACTGCGCTCCACCGGCGTGCCGTTGGACGTGCGCAAGACCTCGCCCTACCTGGTCTATGACCGCTTCGATTTTGACATCCCCGTGGGCTCCAACGGCGACAACTACGACCGCTACCTGGTGCGCATGGAAGAGATGAACCAGAGCATGCGCATAGTGGAGCAGGCCCTGGCCCAACTGCCCGACGGCCCCATAAACCATCCCGGCTTCGACGTGATACTGCCGCCGAAGGAAGAGGTCTACGGCAATATCGAAGCCCTTATGGCCCATTTCAAGCTCACCTTCGAGGGCGTGAAACCCCCGAAGGGCGAGGTGTACCAGGCCGTGGAAGGCGCCAACGGCGAACTGGGTTTCTATATAGTCAGCGACGGCACCGGCAGCCCCTGGCGCCTGCGGGTGCGCCCGCCCTGCTTTCCCCTTACCGGCGGGTTGTCACAGATGATAAAAGGCGGCTACATCGCCGATATCATAGCCACTTTCGGCCAGATAAACATGATAGGCGGGGAACTGGAAAGATAGGGGATCAAGGATTCGGAGATAGGGACAAAGAAAAGATGGGTTTTCAATTGAGCGAGGAATTCAAGGAGAAGGCTGAGCATCTCTGCGCGAAATACCCGCGCAGGGACGCGGCGCTCATCCCGCTGCTGCTGGAGCTGCAGAAGGAAAAAGGTTTTGTGGCCGAAGAGGCCATGGACGAGCTTGCGCGGTTCCTGGAGCTGCCGTACGCCCGGGTCAAGAGCGTTGTCACATTTTACACGATGTTCAACAGGGAGCCGGCGGGAAAATACCACCTGCAGGTATGCCGAAATATTTCCTGCCACATGGCAGGGGCGGAGAACCTGCTCGCCCATCTGAAGAAGAAACTGGACATCCCGGAAGGCGGCACCACTAAGGACGGCCTGTTCACCCTGTCCACGGTGGAATGCCTGGGCGCCTGCGGCACGGCCCCGGTAATGCAGGTGAACGATATCTATTTCGAGAACCTGACGGCGGAAAAGCTGGACGCGCTGCTGGAAGAGCTGAAACACGGCCGCCTGGGGACCGCGGACCGCTGACCATGGAAAATATACTGCTCCGCGATAAAGTTGCCGACCTGGAAGGCTATTTTTCCCGCGACGGCTATAAGCCGCTCAAGAAAGCGCTCGCCATGCAACCGGCCGATATTACGGCGGAAGTAAAGAAGTCCGGCCTGCGCGGACGCGGCGGCGCGGGCTTCCCCGCCGGCCTTAAATGGTCATTCCTGCCGAAGGACGCTCCCGGCCCCCGCTACCTGGTCTGCAATGCAGACGAGAGCGAACCCGGCACTTTCAAGGACCGCGAACTTATAATAAAGAACCCCCACGCGCTCATAGAAGGCATGGCCATAGCCGCCTATGCCATAGGCGCCGCGCATGGCTATATCTATATACGCGGCGAGTTCGCCGCCGAAGCGCAGCTCCTGGAAAAAGCCATTGCCATCGCGCGCGCTAAGGGCTTTATAGGGAAGAACATCCTCGGCTCCGGCTTTGATTTCGAGCTTTTCGTACATCGCGGCGCGGGCGCCTATATCTGCGGCGAGGAGACCGCGCTGCTGGAATCACTGGAGGGCTTCAAGGGCCAGCCGCGCCTGAAGCCGCCTTTCCCGGCGGTAAAAGGCCTTTTCGGCAGCCCCACCGTAATAAACAATGTGGAGACCCTGGCCTCCGTACCGGCCATTATCGAACACGGGGGGGACTGGTACGCGGCCATCGGCACAGGCAAAAGTACGGGCACCAAGCTTTTCTGCGTAAGCGGCCCGGTGAATAAGCCCGGCGTTTATGAGCTGCCTCTCGGCACACCCTTCACGGAACTGCTGGAAAAGAATTGCGGCGGCATGAAGGACGGGAGGAAACTGAAAGCCGTAATTCCCGGAGGCTCCTCCACGCCCGTGCTTACGGCCGCGGAAGCCCTGGCGGTGAAGCTGGATTACGAATCACTGGCCGCCGCGGGTTCCATGCTTGGCTCCGGCGCGGTGATAGTTATCGACGAGACACAGTGCATGGTGAAGCTCCTGCAGGTGCTGGCGCGTTTCTACCACCATGAATCCTGCGGCCACTGCACGCCGTGCCGCGAAGGCTGCGG
>PEXO01000192.1:2164-2976 GCA_002779045.1 Elusimicrobia bacterium CG08_land_8_20_14_0_20_59_10
GGAAAGGTACGGCCAAAGATATTGATACCCTTTATTCAGTAGCCGAAGGTATGCTGGGCCGCACCATCTGCCCCCTGGCCGACGCCCTGGCCATGCCGGTGATGAGCTTTGTGACGAAATTCCGCTGCGAGTTCGAGGCGCATGCCGCCGGGAAATGCTGCAACTAATATGCCCAGGCTGACCATAGACGGCAAAACGATAGACGTGGAGAAAGGGACCACCCTGCTTGAGGCGGCCCAGCGGCTGGGCATCTATATACCGCGCTTCTGCTACCATCCCAAGCTGTCCGTTTCCGGCAGCTGCCGCATGTGCCTGGTGGAAGTGGAGAAGTCGCCCAAGCTGCTGACGGCCTGCTCCACCGAAGCGGCCGAAGGCATGGTGGTCAAAACCGACACCGAAAAGGTAAAAACCGCCCGCCGCGAGATACTGGAATTCCTGCTGATCAACCACCCGCTGGACTGCCCCATCTGCGACCAGGCGGGGGAATGCGGCCTGCAGGACTACTACATGGAATACAGCCGCGCTAAGAGCCGTTTCGCCCTGGAAGACAAAGTACGGCGCGCCAAACGCCGGGCGGTCGGCCCTTACCTGATGCTGGACAATGAGCGCTGCATACTCTGCACCCGCTGCGTGCGCTTCTGTGCGGAGGTCACTAAAACCTCCGAGCTGGAAGTGATGGAACGCTCCGACCATTCCTTTATAGACCTTAAAGAGGGAAAGGCCCTGGACAATGGCTATACCCTGAACATTGCCGACCTCTGTCCCGTAGGCGCCTGGACCTCCCGCGATTTCCGCTTCAAGACCCGCGCCTG
>PEXO01000018.1 GCA_002779045.1 Elusimicrobia bacterium CG08_land_8_20_14_0_20_59_10
ATTTTGACCCACCTTTTCTCTTGCAGGATTTGGTGGGTCTTATTTTACCCAAATACAGGGCTCATGTACGACTCTGGGACACTATTAAAAAAACCCATCCTGATCTTTTTCGAGGACCTGCGCCGCCTTGCGCTTATTTCTCACCCGAACCCGCCCGCCGACTTCTTCCTGTGTTCCGCTAGAGGAAAACCGCCGGTCTACTGCAAGGATGGTGAATTTTTAGGCCCGCGTTTAAATTTTTCGATTGCTTACAAGCTGAACGGGGTTGACGTTACTTTTTACAGGCAGGGTAGCGTTCTCAACGCCGATAGCGATAAAGACCTGCTATTCCATGAGAATTTCCATGAATTTCAGTGGGGGAGATTCCGTTCTCCCACAAGGTACTTTGACCCGTATTCCCCGGAGCCTGCGCAAGAAGCCCTTTACAGAATCGAGAACAAGGCACTCCTGGGCGCTCTTTTAGCGCAGGGCGGCGAAAGGCTGGAAAGGATCTCCGATTTTATAACTATCCGGGAGTACAGGCGGCGTTCTACGACTGCCAAGAACCTCGATCGCGAGGATTTCAAGGAGCGCATTGAGGGATCGGCCGAATACGCAGGCCGGATGGCGGCAGTTCTGCCCTGCGTTAACAACAGAGGGAATGGCCATGTTATCCCATTTATCGCCAGAGACTCCCTGTTCCTCGGTGAAATATTTTTTTATCGTATAGCCGGGCCAGACGTTCCCCATGCAGGAGTTAGCCGCCAGCACCGATTCCGCCTCTGCGACTCCGATAGCGGCGCCATTAACGGCCGGCGCTTGTTTACAGCAAGCGAGGATAAGCGCGGTAAAAAGAATGGCGCGCGACGTTTTCATATTATTCGGCCGCCACCCCGACTTTATTCCCTGCGAAACAGATCCTGCCGTGCCCGGCGCGCCAGAAATCCACGTACGGGGAGCTTATGGATATTTCTTTCATAAATTTTCCGCAGCCGTCGCGCCGGGCAAACTCTTTACCGTCCAATTTAAAGATCACGTC
Source organism: Elusimicrobia bacterium CG08_land_8_20_14_0_20_59_10 (assembly GCA_002779045.1). GTDB lineage: Bacteria > Elusimicrobiota > Elusimicrobia > Elusimicrobiales > UBA9959 > UBA9959. The sequence continues at coordinate 1,019 of PEXO01000018.1, forward strand.
ACCCGCATTCTTAAGCACAAAATCCAGGTCTCCCGCAAGGTTTTCCCCTGGCCCGGGCCCCAGCTCCATTATTATGGAGCCGCCGTAAAGGGACAGCCTTTCCAGCGATGAAGGCGACAATTCAAAGCGCTTCACTTCCGGAATAAGGAGCTTTCGTCCGCCCAGGTAATGGATCCCGCCCTGGCTGGACAGGCTCGACGTCAGCCTGATATTTTTCAAAACAACCCGTATACCGCCGGCGGCTACCCTGTGCTTGTCCGCCAGGTATTCCAGCGTCCGCTCGTAAGAAGAGAGATCGCCCCTGGCTTTTTCAACCAGCGCCCGGAATCCGTGCGAAGCCCGTACCCGCGCGGCTTCAGCACCGACTTCCTTTTCGCCAAGCGCTATCTGCCCGGAAAGTATTTCGAATAACGGCTTCCCCGTCTGCGCATCCTTCTTCCAATCGACGCCCAGCCGGTCCAGGAGAAGGCACTGTACCAGGCCGCTGCCATAAAAAGAGAACATAAAATACGGCAGCCTAACATTAAATAGTTTCTGCAGGTCTCCTGCGGCCCCGCCGTCTTCCGGTCGCTGTCCGTTCAGATAAGGCAGGCTTTCCCGTTCCACATACGTGGCTATACCCTCAGTAAGTTCCCTGTTCTCTTCGAACTCACGCACGTCTTTTTTTTCCGCGGTGTAGCGGCTCCGGCGCAAAGCCGCGAAACTGCGCAGGCTGTCCCTCCAATTTTCCTGGACGAGCGCGTTAAATAGTAGTTGGCGCTCGATATAGGCGTCCGCCAGGGTTTCAGCGGAGATACTGGAGGGCATATTCCACACATCTTTGATCTTAAACCTGTCCCGCTGGAAAAAATGGAACGCTTCATGCACGGCCGTCCTGAAGCCTAGCTCCAGCCCCTCCGTAAACCTGATCCTGGTGACTTTTTCCCCGTCAAGCAGCAGGACGCTGAAGTCCGGCCCCTGGAATTGCGCGGTGCTGAAATAAACCGGCAGCCCCTCGCCGCCGCCGGGCGAAGGCTGAAAGCCTGCCGGCGGCTTTCCCGTGCTAAAAAGCAGGGAGCCGCCCTCGCCGGGCAGTTCCACCAGCAAAGGCGACCCTGCGGGGGAATAGCCGGGCCAGGGGGAGCGCCCGGCTGCGGCGGCCGCATGCAGGCTGGAGAAAGCGCCGATTATCATTTCCCGTTCGCCGTCAAAAGCGCGGCCCGCAAGAAGGGCCGCTGCCGTCAGAGCGAGGGAAATAATAACCGGCTTCTTTTTCATAATTTCATCCGGCGCGGAACAGTTCCGCGCCGGAGTCCGCGAAGATTTTTGATCAGCAGCCCTTCGTGCACTCGCAGCTATGGCTCCAGTTTACGCACTCGGAAGTGACCTCGTGGGTGCAATTCGCGCCGCTGGTGCCTCCGGTGCAGCTATTGCTGCTCGAAACGGGCTTTCAGCCGGTGCAGATGTCAATGCAGTGGAAGGTCATCGGGCCGCTCTGGTTTTTCCGAGGCTCCCGAGGCTATGTCACTTTTATTTTCACCTCTCCGGCAACAGCAACGGCAGTAGGTTCAACCTTCTCAGCCACCGGCTTGCTGCAGGCAATCTTATCATTTTGACAGGAATCGACAGAATTCAAGAGTTCGATAAAATTTATACCGCCGCCCTTTTTACCGTCAAAATTAAACTTACCATCTTCCGCCCCGGCCGCAGAAACCGCTGTCAGTACTGTGAACACCGCTATCAGTATATTGCTCTTTTTCATAATTTCCTTTACCTACTCTTTAGATTTTGTACCGCTATGCCCGATACAGAGCAATTTATATGCCAAGGCGGCAGGAATGGGGTTTATTGGTCTTTCATTTGGGATGTAGGGTAAGGGGAAAGTGGGGAAAAAATTATAGTCCGTATAAGGCCTGTTTTCGGAAGCTCTTCCCTAATTTCGCTCTTTCCTCTTCGGCGCGCTGACGGACAAAATAGGCGAGCGGAAGATGTTCATGGCCGACGCCGTTATCCTGCTGTTCATCTGCGCCGGCTTCGCTTTTTCAGTCTATAGGCCGCTGCTTTACGCTCTTTATATACTGGACAACCTGATGTTCGCCACGCGCATAGCCCGCACCACCTATTTGAACAGGATCGCGGAGAGCCGGGCGGACATTGCGCCTACCATCTCGATGGGGATAACAATGGACCACGCCGTTTCCATGACCGTCCCCGCGCTGGGCGGCCTGCTCTGGGCCGCCTATGGCTACAGGGCAGTCTTCCTGGCCACCGCCGGGGAAGTTCCCCTGCCCCCGGCTTATTTGGGATAATAGTTCCCGCAGCGGGTTTTATAAGGAAATTATATGGCCGAAAAAGACGACAAGAAAGTAATCTATTCCATGGTGGGCGTCAGCAAGCTCTATAACAAGAAAGCCGTGCTGAAGGACGTCTACCTATCCTACTATTACGGCGCCAAGATAGGCGTGCTGGGGCTTAACGGCTCCGGCAAGAGCTCGCTTCTGCGCATCCTGGCCGGCCTGGATACCGATTTCAGGGGCGAGACCGTGCTCTCCCCCGGCCACACCGTGGGCCTGCTTGAGCAGGAACCGAAGCTGGACGAAGAGAAGACCGTGCGGCAGATAGCCGAAGAGGGCCTGCCCGAAGCCATGGCCGCGCTGAAGGAATACAATGAGATCAGCGAAAAACTGGCCGAGCCGATGGACGACGCCAAAATGAACGCCCTGATAGAGCGCCAGTCCAGGGTGCAGGAGAAGATAGACGCGCTGAACGCCTGGGACGTGGATTCGCGGCTGGAACTGGCCATGGACGCGCTGGGCTGCCCGCCGCCCGACACGCCGGTAAAGACCATCTCCGGCGGCGAGAAGCGCCGCGTGGCGCTGTGCCGGCTGCTGCTGCAGGAGCCGGATATCCTGCTGCTGGACGAGCCCACCAATCACCTGGACGCGGAGGCCGTGGCCTGGCTGGAGCATCATCTTAAGGAATATAAAGGCACCATTATAGCCGTCACCCATGACCGCTATTTCCTGGACAATGTGGCCGGCTGGATACTGGAGCTGGACCGCGGCCAGGGCATACCCTGGAAGGGCAATTATTCCTCGTGGCTGGACCAGAAGGGCGAGCGCCTGCGCCAGGAGGAAAAATCCGAGACGGACCGGCAGAAGGCCCTGAAGCGCGAGCTGGAGTGGATACGCATGGGCG
>PEXO01000033.1 GCA_002779045.1 Elusimicrobia bacterium CG08_land_8_20_14_0_20_59_10
CCCGCGGAAATACCCGTATTTACCCTCAAGAAACAACTCTAACACAGTCCCTTCCCCGGAGGGCCCAGACCTAAGGGCCTAGGCCCGGCCGGCAGTTTAACCGCGGCCCACCGGGACTTTGGCGCCTTGTGACGGAGGCCCGTTCCTGCAAGAATATGTACAGCAGAGCAGGAGGAATGGATGTTAAAGGCTCCCGGTAAGTTCATCATTGCGTTATTCTGTTTGTTTTTCGCGTCCCGCGCCGCCGCGGGTGAGAACATAAACGCTTTCCTTATTGACACGAACAATCCTTCCGGTACCGAAAAGCAGCAGGACCGGGCGCGCGGGACGGACGGCCAGGAGCGCCGCTGCGCCGCCATCTCCGTCATGGCCGCCAGCAAAGACAAGAACATTTCCTCCGGGCTTGCCTCCGCGCTACTGGACCCGGACCCGGTGTTGCAGGCCTGCGCCTTGCGCGCGGCGGCAGAAACGAAGAACACCTCGGCCGTGGTCCCCCTTATGGCCAATGTGTCCGCTTACTTGTCCGCCGCCGGCCGTAAAGGGCCTTACGAGGACAATATCAGGGCGCGCCTCAAGGCCATAAATTCCATCTGGGCGCTCGGGGAGATAGGCTCTCCGGAAGTTACCAACGGCTTGAAGAAGTTTTATCAGGGATCGGACGACATCATCAAGATGAACCTGTTGATAAGCCTGGGCAAGCTCGGACCCGGCCCGGGATCGGCCGGCTATATAAGGGAAGTGGCCGCCTCCGGAGAGGAAACCGAAGTGGTAAGGGCCGTGGCGTTCGAAATGCTAGAAGAAATGGGACAGAAGGCTTCCCTGGCCGGGCTGGTCCCCTCCAGGAGCTCCGGCATGGAAAAGGGCGACCTGCTCTACACCGGCGGGATGATCGGCAGTATCGGCAGTTGGGAGAACTCCGACCTCCCGGTGGGACATGCCGGGATCTTTGAGGGCACGGAGATAAAGGACGGCAGGATATACGTGCTGATAGGGGATTGCGTGCCCAACAATTTCGTTCCCCCCGGCGTGCGCAATATCAACTCATGGAAGAATTTCACGCATCACTATAAATTCCCTTTCTACGGCAACAGGACGAGCGAGGTCCGTCCTTCCGCCGCACAGCGCAAGCGCATCGTACAGCTGGCGCTGGAACTGGGCGCCAAAGGGCTGAAATACAGCGTTCTCCACACTTCACAGAAGGGTCCGGTGGAATTCGACTGCGTGGGCTATACCGAATATATTTACGAACAGGCCGGCCTTAACCCCACGGACAACAAACTTGAGACCGGCTGGGGCTGGCCGCTCACCCCGTGGGAACAGTTCGAAGGCACCGTTCCGAACGCCCCAGCCCTCACGCCGCAGTTAGTATCCGCGCCTGCGGATACCCAGCGCGCTCCCGGACAGGCCGCGCAAGAGCTTCAAAAGATGGCCGGCATTACCGTTGAGACCAATGTGCGGATAATCCCGCAACGGGTGTATTAACCTGGATCCTGCAGCTGAAAGTTTTACTCTTCCCGCCTAAAAAGAGAACGTCCCGCGCTGCGCAGGGTCTGCAGCGAAACCAGCAGGGAATCCGCCGCCGGCAGGGGCGCAGGACCGGCCTCGTCCAGTTTTTCAATAACGACAAGCCCGTTGCCTATCCCCTCCAGGAAGACCGGCCTTATAGCGTCCCCGTAACCGGCCTGCCAACTGCGCAGATACTTTTTTTCCGACTCTTCCCGGTTGGCATCATCCAGTATCACGTACCCCCCCGGGGCAAGCGCCGGGAAAGCGTCATAAAGGACCGATTCGCACCCGTATTCATGGTGCGGGGGATCTATCAGCACCAGGTCGAAGGGACCCAGCGCTTCCAGCAGGCCTTTCGGCAGGCGGTAGGAGAGCAGCAGGCGCATGCCGTAGAACCTGGGCCGCAGCGGCGCCACACGGAACTCCGCTTTGGCGCGCGATTCCGAACTTTCCACGCCTTCCCTTGCTAGTCCCGAATAGCGGGCGGAGGTGTCTATTGAAAGCAGGTAATTCCCCTCCTCGCCGTCCAGTTCCCGCGCGATCATCAGCGAAGAGAAACCGGAACCGAACTCGAGCACCTTGCGCGCGCCGGTGGCGCGGATAAACGCGGCCAGGAAACGGCACGAAGCCGGTTCAAGGGCGGACGGGCCCGGGTGTTCCAGGCGGGAAACGTTTATCTTGTCCATTTCGGCCAGGGCCGAGGCGATGTTGGGATCCATAGCGTTACACCTTAAAGCCACTCCGTCGAGCGCGGGCCGCAGTTCAGCAGCAGGTCCAGCGCCGACATGTCTGTTTCAAAACCCGGGAACGCCTGCGGATAACGCCGGGGAGAAAATTCCTGCCACGAAAGTCTTATGCCGGCGCCACGGAACGCCGACTCGTCAAGGTAGGCCCCCGCCCCCGCACCGGAAAGATATTCGTCCGCGCCGGCCGCGGCGCAGAGATTAGCCAGGCGGGCGCTGGAGCGCCCCTCCGCTTTTAAGCCGGAAGAGAACACGCCCGGGGTGTTTATCACGAACGCTTTACGCATGAACTCCACGGTGGCCGCGGAAAGCTCCGCCAGCAGCCGGTACTCTTTGGCGTACAGGGCCTCCAGCGCCGGGAGATATTCCCCGAAGAACGGCGCGCGCGAATAATTGGTCTTGAGCGTAAACAGGTGTTCTTCCCTCCAAGGCTTGGAATTATCCGGCTCTACCGCGCTTATTTTCTGCGAAAACCGGCCCTTGGAGATTACGGGGACCGTCAGGAACTGCCAGCCGCGCGCCGTGCGGATACGGTTGCGGTTCTGGAACTCCCGCTTCTCGAACTGCACGTCGTCAAGATAGATGAACAGGTCCGCAAGGCGCATCTTGGCGAAGTACCTTAATCCCGGCCAGTACTGCGGTTGATGTATGGCTGCTTTCATCTTACGTCCGCGGCGCCGGCGCGAAAAAGCTTCTTAGGAAGCGTAACGAAATAACTGAAGCATTTGGCTGGCCGATTTTGGGCTACACCGAAGTGGCATGAAGCGACACGTACTACACGTA
>PEXO01000208.1 GCA_002779045.1 Elusimicrobia bacterium CG08_land_8_20_14_0_20_59_10
AGCTCTTGATACGGCACGCGCATAGGGCAGCGGGCGGAAAACTTCAACTGAAGTTTTCAGGTTAATTTGGAACTGTGTCTTCCGGAGGGAAAAATGTTGACGGATATTGCCGATCTTTTTGTTCAGCCCGTTATCGATATAGGGCGTCTCTTTAAAGCTCACGCCCCCAGCCTGCTGGCGGCTTTCATCTTCATGCTCGTGGGCCTTTTCCTGGCGCGGGTGCTCAGTTCCCTGATAGAGCAGTTCCTGCGCAAAATAAATCTCGATTCTTATACAAGCCGCGTGGGGATAAACGAGATACTTACCCGCCTGGGGTTCGGGAAATCCCCGTCCCATATCTTCGCCTTCCTGGTCTACTGGGCGCTGCTCCTGGTTTTCTTCGTAACTTCGGCCAATATCCTCAACCTCACGGTTATTTCCGATATACTCGAGAAATTCATAGTGGGTTTCATCCCGCGCATGGTGTCCGCCATTTTCATAGGCTTCGGCGGCCTGCTCTTCGCCCGTTTCCTGGGCGATATAGTTATGAACGCCGCTTCGGCCAATAACCTGAAGGGGGGGCGCTCCCTTTCCAAGATAGTTCACTTCGTGGTGGTCATCTTCACGCTGATAGCTGCCATAGAGCAACTGGGCATCAAGATGAAGATGATAATAGGCGGCATCAATATCCTGTTCGCCTCGCTGGGGCTGGCCTTCGCTATAGCGGTAGGCCTGGGAGCCAAGGATATAGCGCACGATGTTATAAAGGGCCTGTTCACAGAGGCTAAAGAAGAGAAATAATACGCCCGGTGGGGATAAAAAAAGCCGTCCGCTTTATATGCGGACGGCTTTTTTTATCCCCGCGTTCCCTGAGGTCAGTCCAAGTAGTCCCGCAGCATCTTGCTGCGCGAGGGATGCCGCAGTTTCCTGATGGCCTTGGCCTCTATCTGCCGCACGCGCTCGCGCGTAACGCGGAAGATCCTGCCTACTTCTTCCAGTGTGCGCGGGTAGCCGGTCTCTATCCCGAAACGCAGTTTGATTATCTTCGCCTCCCGGTCGGTGAGGGTGTCCAGTATCTTGGTGACTTCGCGCCGGCGCAGCAGGTCCAGCGCCGAATTGGACGGGGGTATCCCGGCCTTGTCCTCAATGAAGTCCTCCAGGTGGGAATCCTCGTCCTCGCCTATCGGGGTGGACAGTGAGATCGGGTCCTGCATTATCTTCATGGCGTTCTTCACCTTGTCCATGGAGATATGCATGTGCTTTGAGTATTCCTCTATCTGGGGGTCGCGGCCGAACTCCTGGCGGTACTTGCGCGTCACCTTCATCAGCTTCGAGACCAGTTCCTTCATGTGCACGGGAATGCGTATAGTGCGGGCCTGGTCGGCTATCGCGCGGTTTATCGACTGGCGTATCCACCAGGTGGCGTAGGTTGAGAATTTGAAGCCGCGCTTGTATTCGAACTTCTCCACGGCCTTCATAAGGCCCAGGCCGCCCTCCTGTATCAGGTCGGACAGCTCCAGGTTGAAGTTAACGTGCTTCTTGGCTATGGAAACGACCAGGCGCAGGTTGGCCTTTATGAGCTTGAGCTTGTCCTGCAGTATCTGGTCCTCCAGGAAAGTGATCTTGTCGTTGAGCACCATAAAGTCGTCCGGGTTTATCGGCAGCGTGCGCACCAGGTGGTGCTCGCGTTCCTTTACGGCCGAGATATTCCTGAGCGCCGCGTCCACTTCCGTGGGGTTGTAGCCCCATTTGGACCTGAACGCCGAGGGCTTCATGCGGCCCCGGGACACCAGTTCGTGGTCGTTTTTCAGTTTTGTCAGGTCGCCGTACACCTTCTGGTATTTTTCCAGTTCCAGGCGGTATTCGCGTATCTTGTGGGCCAGGTTCTTTATCTTGTTGGTAAGGCGCTTTATCTTTTCCTGGTTCAGGTTCAGGTTAATGATGTTCTTTACTATGTCCTTGCGCTTCTTGTCTATTACCGAAGCGATCTTCTTGCGGTTCTCGTTGGACAGGGAGGGGCGTTTGGCGCTCTCTTCGAGCTTGTGTATCTCTTTTTCGGTGCGGGTAATAAGGTGGGCGATGTTCTTCATCTTGTGTTTCATCGCTGACAGTTCCTGGATGGACTTGCGGCCGCGGGGCATCAGTTCCTTGGTGGTCATCTCATCCTGCTCGATGAGCATCTCCCAGCTGCGGATCTCGCGCATGGTTATGGGGGATTCCAGCACCAGCATGCGCAGTTCCCGTTCGCGCTCGCGGATGTTGCGGGCCAGCGTTATTTCCTCGTCGCGGGTGAGCAGCGGCACCTTGCCCATCTCGGACAGGTACATCCGTATGGAGTTCGAGACGTCGGGCGCGGCGCTCCATTCCTCGGTGTAGGCTTCGCGCTCGGCGGCGGCCACCAGCTTGAACTTCTTGCGGTCCACCACCTCTATGCCCAGGTCCTCGAGCGTGCCCATCAGCGTGTCGATCTCTTCGCTGGACATCGACGCGTTGGTGAGCGAGCGGTTCATCTCTTCCAGCGTGATGTAGCCGTGCTCTTTGCCGAGTTCGACCAGGTCCTTTAAAGCTTTTTTTGGCTGCGCCATATTATCTCCTAAATTAAGCTCAACTATGAATTCTTTTTCAGTGACTCAAGTTCGGCTCTCATCTTGTTGTGTTCTTCCCAGCGTCCGTCAGCCTTTAGCTGTTTCAGCTGTCTTTCAAGGGAGAAACACTTCAGGGTCCGCACTGCTCTCGTGGTATTCTGCAGGAGGTCCGTGTCGCCGGTTATATCGGAAAGGGCCAGCTGGAGAATGCGTGCTGAATCGTCGGGAAACTTTTCCGTCAGCAGCGAAACAACTTTTGTATGCGCTTCCCGCGGCAGTTCCTTTAGCGCGGTGAAAAGACGTCTTGCAAAATCATCGGAAAAATCCCCGGGAGTCAATTCCGCCGACTGCTCCAGCAGCGCGGGCGCCCTCAACAGCATTTGTATAAAATCATGTTCTAGGGAGGGCATTGTGCTGACCGCCTGCTCTTTATTCTGGCGCGAGGAACTGCGCGCTACGGGGGCTTTTTTCAGCTGCTTGAGCACCGAGTCTTCCTGTACTCCGAAGCGGGAGGACAGGGTCTTGACCCATTCGCTCTTTAAGATCTCGTCGGGCTGTTTGGCCACGGTCTCGAGCAGTACCGCTATGGCCTGCGCCTTTTCCTGGGAGCCGGGCGGGACCGCGCGTTTCTTGAAGAAAAGGTTCACCCTGAACTCCAGCGGGTCGGAAGCCTGCGCAAGTTTCTTCTCGAACTCCTCCCTGCCGTGCTCGTTGAGGAATTCGTCCGGGTCCAGCGTGCAGCCCAGGTCCGCCAGGCGCACGTACATCCCGGCTTCCATGAAGATCTCCGCGGCCCTGACCGAAGCGTTTATGCCCGCGCGGTCCCCGTCGAACATCACAATGGTGTCCTTGGCGTAGCGGCCGATAAAGCCCGCGTGTTCCGTGGTGAGGGCCGTGCCGAGAGGGGCGACCGCCCAGTCCACCCCGTGCTGGTGGGCGCCTATCACGTCCATATAGCCTTCCAGCAGCAGCAGGCGCCCGGTCTTACGTATCTGCGGCAGCGCCTCGTGTATGCCGTAGAGCGTGCGGCGCTTGGAAAAAAGGACCGTTTCGGGGGAGTTCAGGTATTTGGGCTGCGCCTGCGGGTCCAGCACGCGCCCGCCGAAAGCCACCGTTTCTCCCGCCTGGTTGCGTATCGGGAACATGATCCGCCCGCGGAAGGTGTCGACCACCAGGCCGCCCTCCCGCTCCGTTACCAGGCCCGCCTTTAACGCCAGGTCGCGGCTCCAGCCTTTCGCTTTCATTTCCTCTATCAGCGCGGAACCGCCGGGGGGGGCCCAGCCGAGCCCGAAGCGTTCCACGGTGGCCTTGCTGAGCCTCCGCTCTCCCAGGTAAAGCCTGGCCTTTTCACCCGCGGGTAAAAACAGGTTCTTGTGGTAGAATTCCTCCGCGGCGGAAAGCAGCTTTTTCAGGTCAAGGCGTTCCCTGTCCTCCTGCGTCATCACATGCGAGCGCTCCTCGCCGTATTCCACCCCGGCTTTGAGCGACAGCTTGCGGGCCGCTTCTGGAAAGGTCAGCCCCTCTATCTTCATAACGAACGTGAACATGTCGCCGCCTTCGTTGCAGCCGAAGCAGTAAAATATCTGCTTGTCGGGGCTTACGGTGAAGGAGGGTGTCTTCTCGTTGTGGAACGGGCAGGGGGCCTTATAGTTGCGCCCCGCCTTTTTAAGGGCGGGGACATAATCCCGGACAATATCCACGATGTCCAGTTTTTCCCGTATCGCTTCAATAACAGGGGATGAACTCATTGGAGAAGCTGCTCTGCCCGAATAAAAGCCGCGCGGGCCGGGGGGCCCGCGCGACCGGCAAGGGAGAACAGGGGCTCAATACCCTCTTCTGCCTTTGCGGACCTTGCGCCTGGCCTCCTGCGACTTTATCTTGCGTTTAAGGCTGGGGGCCATGTAGAATTCTCGGCGCTTGATCTCCTTGAGTATGCCGTTGCGCTCGCAGTCATGTTTGAAGCGGCGCAGGGCTTCCTCTATAGATTCATTGTCCCGAACTTTGACAAATACCACACTGATCACCACCTTTTTGGCACAAAACTTAACTGTAGATCGTATGTCCCTTCGGACTTCAGCCCGGAGGCCAGAGCATCTTCCTGCCGGCGAGCAGGTGGTAATGCAGATGGTTCACCGACTGCCCGGCTCCGCGCCCGTTATTGGTCACCAGGCGGAAAGCATCCTCCACCTTAAGGAGTTTTGCGGTTTTGACCGCCGTCAACTGCAGCTTCCCCAGGAGTTCGCCGTCCTCTTCTACGGCGGAAGACAGGCCGGTGATATGGCGGCGGGGGATTATAAGAACGTGTGTCGGGGCCTGCGGATTAAGGTCGGAGAAGGCCAGCGTGTCCCCGTCTTCATAAACTATCCTGGCTCTGGTTTCCCCGGACGCTATCTTGCAGAAAATACAATCCGCCATCGCCATATTTTATTATTTTATGGGGCCGGAGGGCAACCCCGGTCAGAACCGCGAAAGCGGCAGGCGCCGCTCGCCGAATTTCCCGGGGGTGTAGTCGAACCTGAGCTCCGACCCCGGGCTTTTCTGCAGGCGCAGCGGGTATACCCCGGCCTTGCGGGCCTGTATGATGCCCGCGTCTGAAGCCCCGGCGTACAGGATGAATCTCTTTTTCTCCAGCAGGGAATACTTTTCGTTCTCGTCCCGGGTAAAGTGGAAATCGCCGGCCAGGCGCCGCCACGAGGCTGCAAGGCTGTCCGAGCCTTCCGGCCCGCGGTCGCAGAAGACCTCTATCCTGATACCGGCCGCTTTCAGCGCCCAGGCCGCCAGCCACGGCGCCGGCTTTAGCCTTTCATACATGTAGGAGCGGTTGACGGCGTTCCAGTAGTCCGGGGTGCCGGCTTCCAGCGCTTCTTTGCGCGCTGCCTGGAACGCCGGCGTGGAGTAAGACAGCCCGTCGTCATATTCGAACCCGGCCCGGAAGCCTATCAGCGAATTCACGCTGAAGATGAACCCCCAGGCTCCCGCCAGCATGCAGAAGGCCTTCAACCGCGAGAACCAGGTTGAAAAAAAAGCGGCTATGGCTTCGAACATGATGCTAGTTCCTGACTATCCTGCCGCCTTCCGGTCTTGATAATGTCCTCTTCCTGGAAAAACACCAGCCAACTATTTCCCGCAGGCGGCGCCGGGAGTTGGCGAACTCCATGGCATTGGTAAGCACGGTGTGCTCGCGGCCGTTCACCATTGAATCCGGGACGGCCAGGTGGTAGGCTTTTGCGGGGACCAGCGGCCCCGTCTTTGTTTCCGCGCGCTCCAGCGCGCCGTCCTTCAGGAAAAGCTTCAGGCCGGAAACGCTTATCTCCGAAGGCGGCATGCCGGCGATGGCGCTCTCGAGGTCGTCGCCGCGTATCTTTACGAAGACCACGCTCGAATCCAGCGGAAAGGCGCTGTACAGCCCGGCCACCGTGACAGGACCGCTGGAAAAACCGGCCGCCGGTTCGGAAACGCTTATTATAGCCGCATTGGCCTTGGCCCAGGTCTTTATACAGTCGGCGGCGAACTCCGCCACGGGCGACGAGCCGTTCTCCGCGAGGGGGAGCGCTTCGCTCAGGAAGCCTATGCGTTTTGAGAAATGCGCGTCGGCGGCGGCGCGGTAGGTCCGGGCCACCTTCATGACGTCCGGGGCCTGTCCATACTCTTTTACCGGGAGAGGGAGCGCTTCCCAGTGCGCCTTCGCAAGCCGCCCGGACGCCGGCTCTATGTCGAGGGTTATCTTCGCGGCGTCTTCCATCCCGAGGCCCGCCCGGACTATCCAGGAACGGTTGGCCTTGAACGGCTTTTTTACGGCCGGGTCGTCGGTAATGATCAGATCGATGCGGGGGACCCTGGAGAGGAATTCCCGGTAAAATTCAGGCTTGGCTGAGGTTTTCGGGTTAATGTTCGCCAGTAATACGATCATCTGTGCCCCCGCGTCCTTCAGGGCCTTTATGGCTTTTCCCGCCTCGTAGGTTTCCTTTTCAAGCTTATAGCTTGGCAGGTATTTGGCGCGGTTCGGCCTGGCCGGGTTTGAGATGATCAGGGAAAAAAAACCTATTTTATGCTTGCCGGCCTGCAGCAGCTTGTAGCTCGCGAACTCGCCCGGTTTCTTATTGGTCTTCAGGTAGAGATTCGATGCAAGGACCGGGAAGCCCGCGGTTGCCGCAAGTTTGCAGAGTTCCCTGGGCGGCAGCGACAGGTCGTCCATGCCGGCCGCGGCCAGCGAATACGGTACGGCGTTCATGCAGGCGATGGTGGACTTGCCGCGGGTGAGAAAGCCTTCCGGCGTGGAGGAGAACCAGCCCCCGGAATCAACGATCAGCTTGGGAAGCGTTTCCCGCAGATAGAGGTTCTTGAGTACGGCGAAACCGCCGGTCTGAGCTTTCTCAGGGCCTTCGGCGCCGTGCGGCCAGATCCGCCCGCGGGTGCGCGCGGTGGCGAAAATAACGGCCTGGTCGTTCCTGGCGCAGCCGCAGGCCGCCGCCAGTATCAGCGTGAGCAGGAGATTTTTTTTTATCCCGTCCGAGGTCCTCATCGGCGGGTCACAGGCGCAGCAGACGGCCGCCCTCCGGGAGCTCTGTTACCGGGTGCGCGGAGATGTCCTTTATAAGCAGGTCCCGTATGGTCCGCATGGTGTCCTCGGACTTTTCGGCTTCGCCGAAGATCTTGCCGCCGGTCCCGCCGGTGGTGAGGTAGTTATTGGTGGCCACGGTGAATTTTTCGCCGGGCTTTATGTCACGGCCTTCGCGTTCCAGCGTCAGCTCACGGGTTTTGTCCGCGGCCGCTTTCCCGAATTTGACGGTGAGGCCGGATACCTGCAGCCCGGATCTGCCGCCGCGCAGATTGTCGGCCAGGAGCTTCTTTATCTGGTCCCCTGTCATGGTAAGCATAACCAGCGTGTTCTCAAAAGGCATCACCTGGTAGATGTCGCGCATCTTGATCACGCCTTTCTTCAGGTCGGAGCGTATCCCCGCCGAGTTCTGGAAGGCGATGTCCGCGCCGGACTGGCGGCGCATCGCGTCCGTGAACCAGTTGCCTATGGGCGAATCCAGCCCGTCCCTGGAAGAGGGGAGGTCCACGGCGCTTTTGCCCAGCGGCTTGTTCATTTCCACGTCCACGGTCTTGCTGAAGGTCTCTATCATCGCGGTGATCCCGGGGTCTTCCCCGGTCTTGTCCAACCAGAGCGGGATAAGCTCGGCCGTGGCTCCCGTGAACTTGCCGGTGGAATCGTCAAAGTGCAGGTCCACCTTCGTCACGTCGGTCAGTCCCCAGAAGCTTTCTCCTATAAGCGTGCCGGAGCCCTTCTCAGTGTAGCCCTTCAACAGGCCCGTATGATTGTGCCCGCCCAGCACCACGGCCGCGCCGCCGGAGGCTCTGGCTACGGGGATAGTGCCGTGAGCGGCCTCGGCGTCGCTGAAGGTGAAGGTAGAGAGGTCCAGTTTCCGTCCGCTGAAGGGGCCTATGCCTATATGCGCCAGTATGACCACCGCGTCCGGCCTTTTTTTGAGTATCTCTTTCATCCACCTGGCGGTCTCGGCCGGTTCGTCGGCGAAAACAAGATGCTTGACATTGGCCGGAAGCGTGGAGGTGGCGGTGTGCTCGCCTGCTATTCCCAGTATGGCTATGCGTTCCCCGCCCTTCTCCGTGATCATATATGGTTTAAGATAATCCGCGTTCTTTCCCGAGTCCTTGTAATACACGTTAGCGCCCAGCAGCGGGAAGGCCGCGCTGGCTATGAGCACTTTGAGATTGTCCTCACCGTAATCATAGTCATGGTTTCCCACCCCGGCTGCGGCGTAGCCCAGCTTGTTCATCAGCATTATGCTGGCCATGCCGCGGGTATAATTGCCTTCCGGAGTGCCCTGGAACATATCCCCCGAATCCAGCAGCAGGTAGGGGTTTTTTTCGGTCTTGAGCAGCGCGGACAGGGCGGCGAAGCCGCCTATTTTCCTGGAGGGGTCTTCGGCGTTCCACTTGGCGGCGCGGGCCGAATACCAGCCGTGCACGTCGCCGGTATGGTAGATGGACACGGTTCCCGCCAGTGTCGGGGAAACGAGAAATACTGAAACCAGCAGCGTCAAAAAAATGTTCATTCCGGCTCCTTTGCGGATCAGGCTTCGTAAAGCGCAGCCGCACAGCGCATAAAAGCGTTCAGAACGGCGTCCAATCCTGAATACATAGTATCAAATTTGAGATTTGCCGGAAAATCGGAGCCGGCGGACCGGGCCGCCCGGCGGGCAAGCCGCAGTTCCTTTTGTGCTGCCGCCGAAAGTGCGTGTATCCCGGCAAGGGTTTTTGTGCGCCGCCTTAGAGACAGCAGCGAAGGGGCCTCCCCGCAGGCCTTCTGCAGGCAGAGCAGGGCGTTCTTTATGGGCTGGTCCGGGACCATGCCGTGAAGGGCGAGGTCCGTGAAGAATTTTTCCAGCCTGCCGGCGAGGTCCTCCGCCGCGGCTGCGGCCGCGGAGCCGGCGGCGGAAGCGGGAGGGGCCGCGAGAGCGCCGGCCAGTCTTTTGCGCAGGGGTTTGAAGAAGGCCGCCGCGACGCCGGGCGAAGCGGCCAGGTCCCCTATGCCCAGGCGGCAGTCCCCAATAATGCGCAGTGCGGCGCGCAGCCGCCTGTCCGAGAGTTGTAGCCTGAATCGTCGCAGCATCTTGTTGAAAAGTATACAAAAAAGAACGGGGAAGGCCTTTAGCCTTCCCCGTTCAGGGTCCGTCAAAGAGGGATCACCTCTTCGAGAACTGGAAGCGTTTCCTGGCTTTGGGCCTGCCGGGTTTTTTCCTTTCCACCATGCGGGAGTCGCGGGTAAGGTACCCGGCCTTTTTCATGGAGGAACGGAAGCTGTCTCCGAGGCTCGCTATGGCGCGGGCTATACCGTGGCGAATGGCGCCGGCCTGGCTGGATACGCCGCCGCCGTCAACTTTTACCACGCAGTCGAATTTCTGGTCTTTAGCCAGGACGAAGGGAGAGGTTATCACGTACCTGAGGCGGGGATTGTTCCCGAAATAGGCCTCGGGGGTTTTGGCGTTTATCGTTATCTTGCCTTCCCCGCCCTGGGACATGCGTATCTGCGCCACGGAGGTCTTGCGCCTGCCGGTGGCTAAGATCAGGTTCGTTTTTTCCATAGTGTTGAAGTCCTCCGGCTTTACTTTGCGGCCTTAGCCGTCTTGAACTGCGTCTGTTCGCCTTTAAAGAGGCGGAGACGCTTCATGCGCCTGTCGCGCATGGGGTTATCGTCGAGCATCCGGCGCACGGACAACTCCACCACGCGGGTGGAATCGTTCTCCATCTGCCTCTTGTACGGTATGGTCTTTGCGCCGTTGGCGTAGCCGGAGTGGCGGAAATAGAATTTATCTTCCAGTTTGTTGCCGGTAATGCGCACCTTGTCGGTGTTGGTCACCACTACGAAATCACCGCAGTCCATGTTGGGCGTGAAATCGCGTTTATGTTTACCCACCAGGAGTACGGCTATTTTGGTGGAAAGGCGGCCCAGAACCTTGTCGGAAGCGTCAAAAAAGTGCCACTTCCTGGTCTTTTCGGCCACATCGGCCTTGGGTAAAGTAGTTTTCTGTATCATAGTTGGATTATAATACCAAATTTCGCGGGTCAATGCAAAATTCATCCGGCGTGGGCGCCGGTCGTTTTCCAGATCCTTATGGCCGGTCCCGGTTTCAGTACCCCCTCGAACCTGTCGCAGGGGGGGTAGAAGCCGTTCGGTTCGTCGAAGAGAGGCGAAGGCGGCGTTTTCCCGCCGAAAGGCAGCACTTCCTTATATAGGGTGTATGAATCGTGCACCAGCTCGTTCAACTCCGGGGAGATATCGGGGACGGCCGTCGGATAATGCTCCATCGTCACTATATAATCCAGCTTTTCGGTCTTAACGTCGCTTTTCAGGGTTTTAACGGAGCTTTTGACCCCCCTGTACCATAACATTACCGGGGTCTTTTCGTAGATCTGCGCCAGGTAGTAGTTAGGTTCGCCCGGATAGGCGGGATCGTTGAGCAGGAATTTGTGCCTGTACCCGGTCATAATTTCCCGGTCGGCGATCACAAGCGACTCCTTGTTCTCCCGGATCATAGGGCAGAACGGGGGCCAGGTGGTAAGGAAGCCTATCCTGCTGCCGCTCGGGATGTTCTCCTCTATCCAGCTTGCCGCCGTAACCCTGGTATCGGTCCTGGAGAGGAGGGAATTGTACCGGAAATTCTTTTTGACCGGCAGGTATAGCAGCGCGCCGACCAGGAGCGCGGTAAAAGCGGCCTTGACCGGTTTCGGGACGCCGGGCCTGTCTGCGGCGGTTATGCAGGTATCGGCGAATTTCGCCGCAAACACCAGCAGCGGGAACAACAGGGGCAGGGCGTAGCGCATGTATATGCTGCCGCCGAGCGTTATGGCTAAATAGTAAAGCACTCCGAAGCCTATAAAGACGATGTCCGCCTTTTTGGGTTTTGCCAGTGCCTGCAGCACTCCGAACAGGGCGGCCAGTATCAGGGGCAGGCCTATTCCCTGCAGAAAAGTGTAATGGAGGTGGAAGCTGAAGCTGCTGGAGAAGCCGTAGCGCGCCATAAAAACATCCTGGCCCGCGGCTCCCGCTACGGCCTGGAAAGTTGATTTCAGGTTCAGCACCACCAGCGGCGAAGTGGCGAAGAAGGAGAGGAAAGCTCCCAGCAGCAGCAGCAGCGGGCCGGGGTGCAGCAGGTTCCGCTTGAAAGATCGCCCGGGGGGATCCCCGCCGGGGAAGAAATGCGCCAGCAGCGCGGGGAACAGGACCAGGATATACTGGTATTTCACGGACGCGGCCAGCCCGGTGAACAGCCCGGCTAGAAAATAGTCCTTCCTTTTCTTCAGCGACAGGAGGTACATAAAGGCCGGCGCCATGAAAATCCCCGCCATAATGTCCGGGCGGGCGTAGCGGGATTCCCGTATATGCATGAAGTTCGTGGCCAGGAAGAGCGCGGCCAGCGCGCTTACGCGCCTGGAGTAAGCTTTTTTTGCGGCGAAGAAGAACAGTACCGCCGTCAGGGCCCCGGCGAAGACGTTCAGGAGTCTGCCTATCAGGTAAAAAGACTGCGGGTCGGTGAAGTATAGTCTCTGGAATTCGAACAGGGAATTGAATTTTCCGAACAGCAGGCCGAGAGTGTAGTAGGCGCCGTACATAAAAAAGAGAAGATACGTGTACAGCGTCGGCCAGAAGAAGG
>PEXO01000330.1 GCA_002779045.1 Elusimicrobia bacterium CG08_land_8_20_14_0_20_59_10
AGGGCCTGCGGGGTCCGGGATTCGTGTCGTGCGCCCTGTTACAAACTGAAATTTCAGCATAAGGCCCGGGTTGGCGGCTCGGATGGCGGCGCAAACCACCGCGCCCTGCAAATTTCATTTACCTTGAGGCAAAATAAAATAGAATATTGGGATGAGGGAAGATAACGTCAAGGAGCGGCAGGAAGACTTTAATCTGTTGACCCAATTCAACGAAGGCAGCGAAGACGCCTTCACCCGTATAGCAGCAAAACACTCCGGTCCCCTCATAAATTTCCTCCACCGCTACACACAAAACCAAAGCACCAGCGAAGATATAGCCCAAGAGGCATTCCTCCGCCTCTATAAAGCCGCCCCCGACCTGAAGCCTGTCGCCAAACTTTCAACCATCATCTACAAAATAGCCTATAACCTGGCCGTAGACCATGCCCGCAAGAACAAAAGTCGCGCCGCCAAAGCCCCCATGCGCAGCCTCTACGCCGAGGCCGACTGCCCAGACCCCGCCGCCGGCCCATCAATAAACCCGGACGCCATATTTGAAACTGATCAACAGAACAAAGAAACAGCTGCCATGCTGGCCGAACTTCCCTATACACAGCAGCTCGCTATCATACTCAAAGTCTACGAAGACCGCTCCTACGCCGAAATAGCTGAAATAATGAGCCTTTCCATCTCATCGGTGGAATCCCTGCTGTTCCGCGCCAGACAGAACCTCGCGAAGAAGAAAATAAAGTAACCGCGCAAGTTTTGAGCGATTTCTACGTTAAACAGCACAGACAGAATCATTTATGGAGTATATCTACGCTTTTATCAGGGAATTTGCCTCTCTCACCTGGATGGTGCTGCCTTATTTCCTGGCCGGAGCGGCTTTCGGCGCCGCCCTGGAGGTTTATGTAAAACCGGATTTCGCCCTGAAGCATTTAAGCGGCGGATTCCTTTCAATGGCAAAGGCGGCCCTTCTGGGGATGCTGCTGCCCGGCTGCGCCTGCGCCACCATGCCAATGGCCGAAGGGCTAAGAAAGAAAGGGGCAGACCTGGGCACCGTTGTGAGTTTCCTGCTGGCTTCGCCGCTGCTCAGCCCGCAGACCATGGTGCTTACTTGGGCCATGCTCGGCTGGAAGTTCGCCGTAGCAAGAGGCATGGCGGCTTTCCTCGGCGGGTTATGTATAGGGGCGGTATTCCTCCGGCTGGAGCGACACACACGCTTCCTTGAAATATCAACGGCCGAGTCTGCGGTTAAATGCTCGTCGGATTGCTGCGGGTCATCTGCCGAAGAGGCGGAGGGACCTAAGAAATTCTGGCCCAGCTTCATCGGTATACTTAAAGATCTGGCCAGGTATTTCGTCCTGGGCATGGCTATAGCCAGCCTGCTTACAGTCCTAATTCCGCAGGACGCGGTTATCCGCTATATAGGTTCTTCAGGTCCGCTTGCCTACCTAACCGCAGTCTTTCTGGGCATTCCTCTCTATGTCTGCGAGGGTGAAGAGATACCTATAACCCTGTCTCTTATGAAACTGGGCCTTGGGCCCGGCCCGGCTTTTGCCTTTTTGCTCGGGTCGGTGGGAACCTGTATCCCGACGATGATAATGTCCCAGAAGATTATCGGCCGCAGGGGTCTGCTGGTCTACGCGGCGTGGTGGATGTTCTTCGCGGTTACCGCAGGGATATTGTTCAGCTTGTTTTTCTGAGGTATGCCGCAAGTTTTTTGCGGGTTTTACATTAAACAGTATAAGAGGACAAATTTATGCTATTTAACCCTTGCAGTGGAATAAACCGAAAACTTTCCGCCTATCTTGACTGGGAGCTGGTCGCCGAAGACTTCTCTGTTGTAAAAGAACACATAGATGCCTGCCCCGCCTGCGCTGAAGAGTTGCGGCTGTTAGTCGCCGTAGACGCTGCTATAAAACAACTCCCCGCCGTGGAGCCGACCCCGTTTTTTGCCGCCAAAGTTTCAGCCGCCGCCCGGGCGATGAATGAATATCATAACCCCTTGCGCCGCTTCCTGCGCATACCGGTGCCCGCTATGGCGGTAATGGTATCCTTCATACTACTAAACCTTTTCACTTTCGCCTTCAATATTAACGCTATGGAGAACGGCATGCGCCGCGAACTCGTCCGCAAAGTAGTGGCGCAGCTCGCTAAACCGGCCAGCATGATAAACCCATTGGCGTTAGCGCGCCTATGCGGCGAGTGCAACAAATATATGTGCCGGTGTATGCACGAAGCCGGCAAGAAGAGCATTTGCCCCTGCAAAAACTGCGAAATGGAAAAAACACAGAAACAGGCGGAACGTGGAAAGACCACGACTATGGAAAATATGGGAGAAAAAGATGTCCACTAAACCAGCAATAGCGGCCTTAACAATGGCGTTCTTTCGTTCGTACATTTATTCGGCGCTGAAAAAGCCGCTATGGCAGTGCCGTATCGGGGCCTATGGCCGTTAAACGGCCAATTAAAAGTGTTGTACGGATCTTTATGGCATCTACCCGGACCAGGAAAAAATCAGCAGGAGGATGGTGAAAAAGGCGGAACAGGCCTATAACCTCTTAACCGTATGGGATATAAAAGAACGATTCCCGTGTCCCTGGAATGCCCGTTTAAACCGGCGCAGCAATGCCGCACTTGCGACTGCCGCAAACGCTGTTTCTTTAATTTCCTGTCCCCGGGAGCAGCCAGGCGCTTCCGGGCCGAGCGCCGCATGCGCCGCTACCAGGCCCATCAGTTTATTTTCAGCGAAGGCGAGCAGCCGCAGGGCATCCACATCCTGTGCGTCGGAGACGCCAAGCTGACCAAATCAAATGCGCGCGGACAGGAACTGATCCTGCAATATTTCTCCTGCGGAGACCTCCTAGGGGAAGTCTCCTTTCTGGCCGGCGGCCAGTACTACGCCTCAGCCGAAACCCTGCGGGAA
>PEXO01000001.1 GCA_002779045.1 Elusimicrobia bacterium CG08_land_8_20_14_0_20_59_10
CTCCCATAACACCTCGTATTCCAGCCCGGGACCGCTGCGGACATTGGCCCAGCGCGGGGATACGCTTAACATTTCCGAGTCCGTATCGGAGGCTATGACCTGGGCCGGGAAAAACATGGCGGCAAGCAATATTATCATGAGGTTCATAGTATCCTCCTTTAACAGCGCGCCGCACCCGCGCTGAAAAAATGGGCGCCTGAATGCTCCTTACAATAGTATAACACCGCCCCGCCCCGTTTCTGTTACATTTTTATTGCCTGCCCCACAGCGATATCCTCGGCCTTCCAGTGTTGCGGCAGGTACGGCTTCCGGGAAAATATACTAGAATATCAGCCGGAGCCGCGCGGGAGGAAATATGCTTAACGATACGCTTTCAAAAATAGAGGCCGCCATAGCGCGCCTAGGAAGGCTGGACGACAAAAAGAAAGGCGAACTTACGGCCCTGCTCAACAAGCTCAAGAAGGAAGTGGAGGGCCTGCCGGCCTCCCACATGGAAAACGCCAACAGCATGGCGAATTTCGCCCAGGCCGCCGCCCACGAAGCAGCCCGCGAGACCGGCGACGACCGCCTTAAAGAGATCTCCAGAGAAGGCCTGGCCCGGTCCGTAAAAAGTTTCGAGGCCTCCCACCCGGTGCTGGTGGACACCGTCAACGACATCTGCCTGATACTTTCCCGGATCGGGATATAAAGTCAGTCGGTTTTCCAGCTTATCTTCAGCGTGTTCTTTCCGGCATTATACCGGAAGCGGAACCCTCCCAGCTCTTCCGGGAGGGTTTTCGCATTATACTCCCTCATTCTTCCGCGGAAATCGCGCGAACACAGCCTGTCCAGCTTCTGTTTTGTCCCCGCCGGCCCGGCCAGCCAGGGATGAGTGCTGCCGATAAGCCCCTTCCGGCCGCCCAAAGCCACAGTCTCGGTGAGCGCAAAATCCCCGGAGGCTTCCGGCAGCGTGAAACTGGCGCCCTTATAACCCAGATACCTGTCCGCGGCGCAGATGACCTCGGCCCAGGAAAGTTCCGGGGACAGGTCAGCGCCCGACAATCTGACGAACAGGAAGGCTTCGTCCCCCGGCAGGGGGTCTTCGAACCTGGCTTCCGGGAACTTTATTTCCGCGCGGCCGCAGGAATTGTCCACTTGTACGCTGATCCCGCCCCTGAACCGGACATTATCCGTGCCGTGGTCCCCGCCGGAACCCAGCCGCAGGCGCATAAAACCGCCGGACATGACTACGAACCCGGACTGGTAGGGACGGTAAAGCGGATAGTTTTCCGGAAACGTCACCGGCGCGGCTACCCGGAGCACCCTGGGCCCGGACACCCGTATGGGCGGAGAAGCCGGCGGGATGTAGATGCCGGACTCCGCCAGCCGCAGGCCGGAAGTTTTCAGGTTGTTAAGCTTGAATTCGGGCAGCCCCTCCTGTGCCAGGGCCCGGCCGCACGGGGAGAGGAGCGTGAACAGCATTGCCGCAGCGTACCACCGCATAACGCGTCCTTTTCCCCGGCCGGACTTACCTGAAAAGCTTTTTAAAACTGGCCATCTCCATCGGCTGCAGCTCCACATCCCCCGGGGCGCGGCGTGTCACGTTCATGCGCTTGCTCTGCGCCAGGCTCAGCGCGGCATACTGCGCCTCGTTGGGATTGCAGAGCAGCTGCACCACCCCGGTCCCGTCCGCGTCCTCCGGACGGAATACGTTAACAACTATGATGTTCTGGAGTATGGTCGCCGTTACCATTTCTTTTACGCCTCCCTTGGTTATGGCCTCGAACGTGACCAGCAGGTCAACGCGGTCGCCCGCGTTGAGGAACAGCGTCTGCACGGCGGGCACCGGCAGGCTTACCCCCCGGTAGCCGGGGATTATCTCCTGCTTGAGGGCACGCTTATGCGCATAACCGGAGTCCGATGAAGGGGCGGCCTGCGAACACAGGACCAATGCCGCCGCAAAAAATGCTGTGAGGAGAGTTTTAATCGTGGTTTTCATAGTTTCCTCCTGTTATTTTATCAGCCTGCGGAAACTTGCCATCTCCATGGGATGCAGCTCCACGTCGCCGGGAGCGCGCACCGTTATGTTGACGCTGCGGCCTTTAGCCACGCTCAGCGCCGCGTACTGCGCCTCGTTGGGGTTCAGCAGCAGCTCTATGGCGCCGGTGCCTTCGGGCTTATCGGCCTTGCGCACGTTTATCACTATCACGTTCTGCAGTATCGTGGCGGTCATCATTTCCTTCATCTCTTTCTGGCCTTCTTTCATCGCGGCCTCGAAGGTGACCAGCAGGTCGACGCGGTCGCCTTTCTTCACGTAGAGCAGCTGGTAGCCGGTTATGGGAAGCGGCGTGCCGCGGTAGCCGGCCACCAGGCCCGGCTGCGGGTGGGCCACGGCGGCGGTAGAAAAGCCTACAGCATCCCCGGGCGCGTCTTTCGCGTACAGCGCCGGGACCGCCGCCAACAGCGCGGCGAACAAGATGATCGTTTTTCCGGGTTTCATGATAGTCCTCCTGGTCGTCACAAGGTCTTCCTTTCAAAAATATCTTCGGGCGTTATCACGCGCCTTTCCAGCCTGAAAACGGCGTCCTCGGTCTCCCAGGTCACGGCCGCGCCGGAAGGTTCCGTCGTTTGGCGGCCCTTCAGCGTAGCGATAGGATAAACGCCTTTATGTGTTCTTATGGGGAATTCCCGCGTCCCTCCGCCGCCGGACAGGGCGGCCATGGGAACGCTGCGGAACAGCGCCGCGACCGCGCCTGTTCCACGCGCGGAAACCGTGACCGCCCGGCTCACCGCGGCAGTCCCGGCCGCTGCTTCCGGCCGGGCCGTAACGGCGGGGATCGCAGCGGCGGCGGCAGGCGCCGGGACAGCCGGCGCGGCCCCGGGCCCGGGAAGGGGCTTATTCCTGCGCAGGGCCGGGGTAAGCACCAGCAGCAGGCAGGCCGCGGCGAAAGCG
>PEXO01000283.1 GCA_002779045.1 Elusimicrobia bacterium CG08_land_8_20_14_0_20_59_10
TGCCGGGGAGCCTAAACCCGCGGCGGACGAAGCCGGCGGCAAAAAAGGACACCTGCACCTGAGCATCCTCTCCGAGAACCGCACCGTGCTCTTCATCGCCTTCATCATCTTTTCCGCCCAGGTAGTGGCCACGGCGCTGGATTTCCGCTTTACGCAGCTGGTGCAGGACTTCAAGCCGCTGCTGGATTCGCGCACGGCCTATCTCGGCAGGTTCTGGATGAACGTCAATATATTCTCGTTCTCCATGCAGTTCCTGGCGGCGCCGCTGCTGCTGCGCTATGTCCCGCGGCGCGGCATACTCACGGCCATCCCGGCGGTGCATATCGTGACCTGCCTGCTGCTCTTTCTCTATCCTTCCTTGGGGCTGGCTTCGGCCGCCTTCCTGCTGTTCAAGGGGATGGATTATTCCATCTTCCGCGCCTCGAAGGAAACGCTTTATATCCCGTTCTCCTACGATACCCGCTACCGCGCCAAGCAGGTGGCCGACGCTTTCACCTACCGCTTTGCGAAGGGGCTTACCGCCACGTGGATCTCCGGGCTTAAAACGGTAGGCTCCATAGCGCCGGGTTTCTATCCCGCGCTTGCCATGGTCTTTTCCGCGGCCTGGTTCATAATGTCCTTCCCCCTTACGGCAAAAAGGCCGCTGCCGGGCGGGTCCGCCGGGAAGTCCGCGTAATATTACAGCGACAGTGAAATGGAAATGCGGTGTACCGAGCCGAGGTCCCCGAAGGGGGAGAAGGCGTAATCCAGCTGGTAGGAGCTGTAGCGCAGCCCGGCGCCCAGGGAGAAGTTGCGGCTGCCGTCCAGGTCGTTAACGGCGCGGGTGTTCCCGCCGCCCCGCAGGAAAACGTCCAAATCCTTGTACACGGGCAGCCTGCCTTCCAGCCCCAGCGCCAGGTAGGGGAGGTTGTCCCGCACCCCTATTATGTCCGCAGTCAGGTTCGCGTAGGGCGAAAGCTTTGTAAGGGTGCCGAAGCGCACGATGAGCGGCAGCGGCGAATTCTCCTTGTCCAGGCGCAGCGTTCCCATAATGTTCTGCGCCGTCAGCGCCATGCGGAAATTCCCCTCGAACAGCAGCGGGGTGAGCAGCCCGATATCCGCCGAAACGGTATTGTCGGTGTTGATTATCGACGAGCGCACGAATTTGCCGGTGGCGCCCAGGACGAACCGGTCCTCCGGTTCCTTGTTGAAGGCGCTGACATAGCACGCAAATCCCACGCTCATCGCCAGGTCGTAGGGGGTGAACTTTGACAGTTCCAGGCCGCTGGAATCCGTCTGCGAGATCTCCCCGTAGTTCATGTATTTAGCCGAAAAACCCCAGGCGCCCACTTCCCCGGCATTTTCCGCGTAGGCGAAATAGTCGGCGTAGGTGTCGGCCAGGTACGGCGAGTGCATCAGGACGAGGGACTTTCTTTTAAGGTTAATCAGGCCCGCCGGATTCCAATCCAGAGCGAAAGCGTCGTCGACAAGGGCCGAGTAGGCTTCGCCCAGGGCGGCGCCGCGGGCCCCGGAGGCTATCTTCAGGAATTGCGCGCTGGTCGTGCCGACTCCCGCGGAGGTGAAGTCGTTCGCCGCGAAAGAGGGCGCAAGCGGGGCGCAAAGCAGCAGCGCCGGCAATAAAGCCGTGCGGCAAGCGTTTCTTTTCTTCACAAGTCCTTTCATAAACACCCGACAAGCACAGTCCCGCTGCGCTCCACACTTGATCCCCGATTTCCGGTCCCCGATCCCCGGTTCTTGATCCCCGATCATCAGGTTCCCTTATCTTTCTATGGCCACCTTAAAGCTCTTTTTCGTCCTTTTGTCCCGGCTCTGAATGAACGCTATATATACCCCGCTGGCCGCTTTTTCGCCGGCGCTGTTAAGACCGTCCCAATGGGCCATGCCGTTCACGTCGGAGTTTATCTCCCGCACCAGCTCGCCCAGGAAGGTGTATATCCGTATCTTCGCGTAAGCCGTCATGTTGGTGAAATGCATCACGTTGGAAACGGTATTCGGCTGATACGGGTTGGGGTAGATCTTGACGTCGGCAAGCCCTGTCTGTGATACGCCTTCCATAAGCTGGAAAGTGGATAAATGCCAGGTTTGCGCCACTACGCGGTTACTGGCCGTCTCGGAGACCGAGGGCAGCGGCACCCAGAGCCTGTTCGTCTCGTCGAACAGGGCCAGCACCAGCTTGGAATGGTCCATGCCCGCGGGGATGGCGGCGGGGTTGTAGGGCATCGTTATCGTAAGGGCGTTAAGTATCAGGGTCGCGGGAAAATATGTTATCTCTATGCCTATATTGGTGGGATGCAGTTCCGAGACCGCCGACCCGGCGACCGTGAAGGTGGACATAGGCATGAGATTCAGGGAATAGATGGAACTGCCTATGGCCCCTCTGGGGATGAAGAGCGAGATCGGGCCGTAGGAGGTGTTAAGGGTGACGGTGTTGTCCTGCTGGGCCACTATGCTGGTTTCGGTGTGGGAAAGCGTGGTGGCCGTGCCGGTGCTTGTGAAAGCCGTAACTATGCCCGATTGCCCTATGGCCTGTATCCTGGCCCAGTAAGTGGTTCCCATCTCAAGCCCGGAGAACGTGGCGGTTTCGCCGGTGGGGTAAAGGGTGGAGCTGATCACGGCGAACGCGGGGTCGGTGGCGGCCTGCACTCTGTAGCCGGTAAGCCCGGAGTTCCCGTTGTTTCCCCAGTTGAACGAGAAACCGTCCAGCAGCAGGTCGGTGAAGGCCTGCGCCGGCGTAAGTATCTGCGCGGTGGCGGGCCGCGTAAGCGCCTCTCCCAGGTCTAGCGCCGGGTAGGTGGGCGTGCTGATAAGGTTCAGCGCCGAGACGTTCATAAAGTAGGTGACGTTGGAGATAAGCCCGCTGAAGACGGCGGAGCAGTTGTCGGACCCGTCGCAGTTGTCCGTTACGCTCGACAGGAGGGTGTTAAAGCCGGAGCTGGTGGAGAGGCGGGCCAGGTAGCGGGTGCCGTCGGGGTTGTTGCCCTGCCAGTTCACTG
>PEXO01000187.1:0-2687 GCA_002779045.1 Elusimicrobia bacterium CG08_land_8_20_14_0_20_59_10
ATACCCCCGAAAACTCTCTTTTCCCCGTCAGAGCTCCCGCCCTTTTATTCCCATAACCGGCAAGCACTTCAAACTCTGACCCGCATTATAATCCGCCTGCGCTGATAAATTGGTAAACCACTCGGCGGACCGGAAAAAGTTCTGGACTACCTTGGCCGCTATACCCGCCGCGTCGCCATTTCCAACAACCGCATCCTCAGCGTCGAAAACGGCGACGTCACCTTTGCCTTCCGCGACCGCGGCGCCGGCGACAAGCGCGATATTATGACTTTGCCCGCCGGGGAATTTATCCGGCGGTTCCTTCTTCACACCCTTCCCTCCGCCTTCGTTCGCATGCGCCATTTCGGCTTTCCGGCCAATCGCTCCAAAAAACACGTTCTCTCGCTGCGCTTATCTTCCCTGCGGTCTTTATGGTAAAATCAAATACAGGGATGAAGACGCTCAGATAATCCAGGAGAAGCCTCGCGCGGGGAATAACGCCGCAGAGGTGCTTACAAATATATGATCAACTGTCCTAAATGTCCTTCAGAGACCCTTGTGGAAAGCAATTGTCTTGGAGAGCTTCCGCTGGACCATTGCCCGGCCTGCGGCGGCATCTGGTTTGATAAAGGCGAGCTTGAAGCTCTGCTTGGTCAATCCCAGGGCAGTGTCCCCGCCGATTTCGCCCTTATCTCGCCCAAGCCCTCCGAGTGCCAATGTCCCCGCTGCAAAAAGACAATGTCGCGCGGCGGCCTTGTGAATCCGCTGCTGCTGGTGGATAAATGCCAGGATTGCGGCGGGGTCTGGCTGGATCCCCGCGAGTTGGACCTGCTGAAAAAGCTGCTGGGCCTCACGGGCGGTCCCAGTGCCGGGCAGCCTGTTGCGCGTCCGGCCCCCGCTCCCGCCCTTCCTGCGGCGCCGGCGCCCCGGTTCAGGCCGCTGCCTCTGGCCAGCATTATCCTCGGCTCTTTAGGGCTTGTCTACCAGGTGAGCACTTACCTGGGCGCGACCGAACAGCCGTCCTTCGTGGGGTTCATTGTCCTTACAGTGATCTGTCTTTTGCTCTTCAGCTACGGCCTTGTCTCGCTGCTGCAGAAAGTTTCTCCCGGCGGGCGCCGATAAATAGCGGTCGTCATCGCTTCACGGGAAGCCATCGTTGTTTTTGCCCGGCATTAGCAACCCGTTCCTGCCGGCGGTAACTATTTAACCTGCCGGGCGTCTCTGCCCTTAACTATTCCCGCAATTACCCGCATTTCAAACACGACACGCCTTTGTCGGGTTGGTCTGCTATGCTATTTGAGTAAAGGGAGGGCTTATGCTGAAAAACCTTGTGATGCGGGATCTGCCGCGCGTTGAGCGGCCGCGCGAAAAGATGATGCGCTACGGCCCGGAGAAGCTGGGCGAGGACGAACTGCTGGCCATAATACTGCGCACCGGCACGCGCGAGCGCGGCGTGCTGGACCTGGCGGGCGACCTGCTTAAGAAATTCGGCGGCCGGGAGATCTCAAAAGCGGGCTTCGCGGAACTGCGCGCGGCAGACGGGCTGGGCCCCGCGCGCGCCTGCGAGATACTGGCCGCCTTCGAGCTGGGCCGCCGCTGCCTGGGCGGGAAAAAGACCGGCATCTACCTTAAACCGCGCGATATCTGGGAGGAGCTGCGCGATATCCGCGAGCAGAAAAAAGAGCACTTCGTGGTCTTCTACCTGGACACGCGCAACCAGGAGATAAAGCGCGATATAGTCTCCATAGGCACGCTCAACTACAACCTGGTGCATCCCCGCGAAGTGTTCGAACCGGCCGTGAAGAACCTGGCCGCCAGCGTGATAGTGGCGCATAATCACCCCTCCGGCTGCCTGGAGCCTTCCGACGAGGATATCTCGCTGACCAAGAGGCTGGTGCAGGCCGGCAAGGTGCTGGGCATTGAGCTGCTGGACCATGTGATAGTGGCCAAAGGCGGTTTTTGCAGCTTTAAGGAAAAGAACCTTATCTGAACCGGCGCCGGGTTCGCGAAAAAATAACTATTGATAGGGGCAGTAAAAATAGTAGACTTTCAAAAACGCCATCACAAGGCGGCGTTCTACAGATGTGTGCTAGGGGGCAAACAATGTACAGACAATTAATCAGGGCGATGCGCAATACGGCGGTCGTGTTCGGGTTCCTCGGGGCCTGCGTTCCGTTTTGTTCGCAGGCGGCCACGGTAAATGTCACGCTCGACGTCCAGAACACCTGGAAAGACACGGGGGTTAAAGTGGGGGCGGGTGACCCGGTTACCGTGCAGACACAGCGAATACTCAGATTCTGGGACGCGATGAGCTTCAACTCGAACGGCGAATGGCTGTACTGCCCGAACTGGAAAGCATACCTGAATCCCTTAAAACGCACCGACGGCACTTACGGGGAAAGCGCGAACAGGGCCAGGACCGATTCTGCGCGGCCTTTGCCTACGGCCCCCAGCGGCGCGCTGATATTCAGGATCGGCAATGGAAAGCCTTTTTTTGTTCCCAGTTCGGGGGGGACTCCCGGAAAGGATTTTACGTCGCAACTGGGCGTGATGGGGTATACAAAATTGCCCGGTTATTCCTCCACGGTGTCGCACAACTTTGTCTCCCCGGCGGGCGGTCCGCTGTTCGTCGCCATCAATCTATCGGAAAATGCGAAAAGCCAGAAAGTGCCCAGATCCACGACCTCTATGTGGAATTGGCCGTTCTA
>PEXO01000187.1:2739-2942 GCA_002779045.1 Elusimicrobia bacterium CG08_land_8_20_14_0_20_59_10
GTGGTTGACGAAAAAGGGAAGGAGCTTGCGGAAGCGGTGGTTCAGATAGGGAGCGAGGAAAAGGTTTCAGGCGCCGACGGCTCATTCCTGTTCATTCTTTCCAGGGACGGCAATTACGCCATAAACGCCTCGAAGACCGGCTATTTCTCTTCACGAAAGACCGTGGCGGTCTCCTTGGCGAAGGGAGGAACCCTGAACTCCGG
>PEXO01000093.1:0-5267 GCA_002779045.1 Elusimicrobia bacterium CG08_land_8_20_14_0_20_59_10
AACCTGAAGGTCTTCATACAGGCGGCGCGTACGCGCCGCGAAGCGCTTGACCACTGTCTTTTCTATTCCCCCCCGGGTCTCGGTAAAACCACCCTTTCCCATATACTGGCGCGGGAAATGGGAGTGAACATCAAGGTGACTTCCGGCCCGGTGCTTTCAAAGCCGGGCGATCTCGCCGCTATGCTCACCACGGAGCTTTCCGAAGGCGACATCCTCTTCATCGACGAGATACACCGTCTTAACGCCGCGGTGGAGGAAGCGCTTTATCCCGTGATGGAGGATTTCCTGTTCTTCATAAATACCGGGCAGGGGCCCGGTTCCACCACCCTGAAGCTGGCGGTCCCGCGCTTTACGCTGGTGGGCGCCACCACGCGCAGCGGCCTGCTCACGGGCCCGCTCCGGGACCGGTTCGGCATAGTCTTCAACCTGGGTTTTTACGGCGAGGCGGAAATAACGCAGATACTGGTCCGCTCGGCCGGGATCTTCGGCAGCAAGGCCGAAAGAGCGGCGCTGGAACTTATCGCAAAACGCTCCCGCGGCACGCCTCGCATAGCCAACCGCCTGCTCAGGCGGGTGCGGGATTTCGCCGACGTTAAGTCGGACGGGGTGATAACCGCGGAGATCACGCAGGCCGCCATGACGGCCCTGGAGATAGACCCGGAAGGCCTGGACGACCTTGACCGCCGGATACTGCTGGTGATAGCGGAAAAGTTCAACGGCGGCCCCGTGGGGATAGAGACCATCGCGGTGGCGGTTTCCGAGGAGACCGACACGCTTACCGACGTAATAGAGCCGTTCCTTATACAGAGCGGTTTTCTCAAACGCACACCGCGCGGACGCATGCTGACCCCGAAGGCTGCACGGCACCTCGGCCTGAAATTAGGGCTCGTTAAAGAATAGGTGACACATTTGGCTGAGCCGATTTTGGAGCGAGCCGAAGCGGAATGGAGCAACATGTACTACACGTACTTTAGCGGAATGACGCAAAGGCGCAGCCCGAAAGCGGCTCAGCCCCTATGGGGAGGCCCATCTTTGAACCGGCTGCCGCGTTGCTCCTCACTTACAGACCACCGGTATGCTCGTTCGTCGCGCCTTGCATCCGGCTTAGGCCTATGGCCATGCCGTATCAAGAGCTATGCTCCTCAAACGGCCAAATCTGGGCCTCCAAATGCGTCACTTATTCTTTAACGAGCCCTTACCGCCGGCCCGGGAACTTTTTTAGTCCCGCCGGATCCACCTGATGAGAATACGATTATTGCTGCCGCTGCTGCTCCTGCGCGTCCCGGGGGCGCCTCTTTTCCCCTGCCAGGCGCCGGCCGCTGAAGCCCCCCGCATAAGGGTGGCCATAATCCGCGGTTCCACTTCCCTCAACCTGAAGACCTCCGCCCCGATATATATCGTGGAAGTAAAGACCGGTGAAAAATACCAGCTCCTGGCCGACTCCGCCTACGAGGTCCGTTCCATGGGCGCTTCCATCATGGTGGCCGGCCACCGGCTGCTCTCGCCGGTAAAGATGCTGCCCGCCGAGGGCGCGGAACGCGTGCGGCTCGCAAGCAGGCTCTATAAAGGGGACATCATCCTCAGGGCTTCCGGGCAGGGGCGCCTGGATATAATCGAGTCGCTTCTTCTCGAGGAGTATCTCCGCGGCGTCCTGCCCGCCGAAATGAGCCCCGGCTGGCCGCTGGAGGCGCTCAAGGCGCAGGCGGTGGCCTCTCGCACTTACGCGCTGAAGCAGCTCAAACCTTCCGCCGATTACGATATAACGGACGGCGTGGAGATGCAGGTCTATAAGGGCTACGACGGCGTGAACCCGCGCATAAAAGAGGCCGTCGACTCCACGCGCGGCGAAGTCCTACGCTACAAGCGCAAGCTCATTACCGCGTTCTTCCACTCCTGCTGCGGCGGGCACACGGCCGGCGTGAACTCGGCCTGGGGCGAAGGAGTGACAAAGCCCCTTTCCGGCGTGAAGGACCCCTACTGCGCAGGTTCGAGCCATTCCCGCTGGAAATATTTCGTGACCTCCAAAGACCTGCTCGCTTTTCTGCAGAAACGCGGTTCCACGGCGCTGAAGTTAAAGGGTATAAAACCGCACAGCAAAGGCCGCTCCGGCCGTATCATAACTTTCAGGGTCTCCACCGACCGCGGCAGCGAAACCGCCCTGGTCAAGGAAATGCGCGCCCATTTCGGTTCCAATAAGTTCCGAAGCACCTATATAACGAAGGTAACTCCGGTCAGGGGCGGCTATGAGTTCAGCGGCCGCGGCTGGGGCCATGGCGTGGGGATGTGCCAGGAGGGAGCGAAAACCATGGCCAGGAAAGGAAAGAGCTACCGCAAGATCCTGCGCTTCTACTACCCGGGCGCCGGCATAGAGGAGTTTAACTAAATGACAGGGAAAGCGCTCAACGAATTTTCCGGGCTGGAAATAGAACCGCTCATAGCCGACAGGCCCGCCGAACCGCGCGATTCCTCCCGGCTGCTGGTGGTAAACCGCGGTGACGGCTCGCTCCGCGACCGCAGTTTCTCCGACCTGCCCGCGCTGCTTACGCCGCGCGATCTGCTGGTGCTCAATACCAGCCGGGTATGGAAGGCGCGCCTGGAGGCCGCCAAGACCACCGGCGGCCGCTGCGAAGTGCTCCTGACGTCCCCCCTCAGTGCCGACCGCCTCTCTTGGAACGGCCTTTGCCGCAAGGTGCGCCCGGGGCAGGTTCTGAACTGCCCCGGCGCCGTAGAAGCCAGGTGTCTGCATTCCAACCCGGACGGCAGCTATGCTTTCAGTTTTTCCGCTCCTCTCGACGAGGCGTACCTTGCTGCCAACGGAGCCGTACCGCTGCCGCAGTACATCCTGAAAGCCAGGAAAAAGCGCGGTGTCTCCGCGCCGCCGGACGAGGATAAGTACCAGACGGTCTATGCCGCGCAGCCCGGCTCCATTGCCGCCCCGACCGCCGGCTTTCATTTTACGCCGGAACTTCTCTCCGGGCTGCAGGCCGCCGGTGTGAAAGTGGCCCGCATCACGCTGCATATAGGCTGGGGAACTTTCAGAATGGTCCGTTCGCAGGACCCGGCCGCCCATGTGATGCTGGAAGAAGAATGTGAGATCTCACCGGAAACGGCTGCGGCTATTAATGCCCACCGCGCCGAAGGCGGCAGGGTGATAGCGGTCGGCACTTCATCCATGCGCACGCTGGAAACCTTTGCAGCGCAAGACGGCGCAATCCGCCCCGGCCGCGCAAAAGCCGGGCTCTTTATCCGGCCGGGCTACGGGTTCAGGACCGCCGGCGCGTTCATAACCAACCTGCACGTTCCCGATTCCGCTCCGCTGTACATGACCGCGGCCTTCGCCGGCCGCAATCTCCTGTTCAAAGCCTACCGGCACGCTGTCGACGGGAAATACAGGTTCTACTCCTACGGGGATTCTATGCTGGTGCTATAAGGAAAACATGCAACATTTTGAAGTGTTGAAAGCCGATACCGATACCGCCGCACGCGCGGCGGTGCTAAAGACCCCGCGCGGGCATATACACACACCCGTCTTCATGCCGGTGGCCACGCAGGGCACCGTGAAGGCCGTCCCCCAGCGCGACCTGGCCGAGCTGGGAGTGGAATGCCTGCTTTCCAATACCTATCATCTTTACCTGCGCCCCGGCCTTAACACGCTGGAGCGCTTCGGCGGGCTTAACGGCTTCATGAACCATCCCGGCCCGGTCCTCACCGATTCCGGCGGTTTCCAGGTCTACAGCTTAAGCCGCCTGCGCAAGATCACTGATTCGGGAGTGCATTTCGCCTCGCACATAGATGGCAGCCCGCACTTCTTTACTCCGGAGAAGGTGATAGACTACCAGGCCGCCATAGGTTCATCTATCTGGACCTGCCTGGATGTCTGCGTAAAGAACCCCGCCACCCGCCATGACGCGCAGGACGCGCTGAAGAAAACCATGAACTGGGCGCAGAGGGCCAAGACGCACTTCACCGCCAAAACGCGCCACCTGGCGCCGGAGAAGCGCCCGCTGCTGTTCGGTATAGTGCAGGGCTCCATTTACAACGATCTCCGCGCCGAAGCCGCCAGGCATATGGCCGACCTCGACCCGGACGGCTTCGCCATAGGCGGACTTTCGGTGGGCGAGAGCAAGGCGCAGATGAGGGAGGCGCTGGCCGCGGCCATAGAGCAGCTGCCGAAGGATAAGCCGGTCTATTTCATGGGGCTGGGCTCGCCGGAGGATATCTGGGACGCCGCCGAGCTGGGCGTTGACATGTTCGACTGCGTGCTGCCCACGCGCAATGCGCGCAACGGGCAGGCCCTTACTTCGGGCGGCAAACTCTATATAAAGAACGCGCCCTACAAGAACGACGACTCCCCCCTGGACCCCATGTGCGACTGCGTCTGCTGCCGCAATTATTCGCGCGGCTACCTGTCCCATTTATTTAAGGCGGGTGAACTGCTGGTAAGCCAGCTGATCTCGATACACAATATCCGCTTCCTGATAAACCAGACCAAGGCTATAAGACAGGCCGTAGCCTCGGGGACGGTACGCCAGGCGAAAAAGGCTTTCAAGGACGCTTACTTGCCCGCGGAGTGAAAGGGGAAATATGAGGGAGATACTTTCCAAAAAAAAGAACCTGCGCGCGGCCCTGGCCCTGGGGGTGGCGGCGGTGACTTTGATAGCGTTCGCCCCCGCTATAAAGAACGGCTTCGTCAACTGGGACGACCTTCCCGCGCTGCTCGAGAATCGTCATTTCCGCGGGTTCGGCTGGGCGCAGCTGCAGTGGATGTTCACCACCTTCCATATGGGCCTCTACCAGCCCCTCAGCTGGCTCACCTATGCGCTGGACCATTTTTTCTGGGGAATGAACCCCCACGGCTATCACCTGACGAACATCCTGCTGCACGCCGCCGGCGCCGCGGCGTTCTTCCTGGTATGCGCCCGGCTGTTGGCCGCCGCGGCCCGGCCGCGGGACCTGGCCGGCCCGGGCATACTGCTCTCGGCCGCTTTCGCCGCCCTCTGCTTTTCCCTGCACCCGCTGCGCGTGGAATCAGTGGCCTGGATAACCGAAAGACGCGACGTCCTCTCCGGTCTTTTTTACCTTCTCTCCATATACCTGTACTTGCGGGCGAGGCCTCCCGGCGGGTCTGCTCCGCTTAACAATAGCTTCGCAGGACCACGTCCCTTCGAAGCCTTGGCGAAGAAGGACGGGGCGGCAGGCGGGCTGCGTTTTTCGCTGGCGGCCTTCGTCCTTGCGCTGCTGTCCAAAGGCATAACGGTAACCCTCCC
>PEXO01000093.1:5409-6158 GCA_002779045.1 Elusimicrobia bacterium CG08_land_8_20_14_0_20_59_10
ATCGCGCAGGGTTTGGCGCTGCGCTCCTACGGCGATTTCGGCCTGGGCGACCGGCTGCTGCATTCGCTGTTCTCCACCATGTTCTATATCTCGAAAACGGCGCTTCCGCTGAACCTTTCTCCGCTTTACCAGCTTTCCGGCGGGGCGCTCCCGGTCTACCTGCTCGGCGGCATGTTCTTTATAACCGTAACCGCGGCGCTGTTCTTCCTGCGCAGACGCTGGCCCGCCGGGCTTCCGGTATGGACCTTTTACCTGGTAACGCTGGCGCCCGTCATTGGTATAGTGAAATTCGGCGCGCAGGCCGCGGCCGACCGCTATACCTATCTTGCCTGCCTGCCTTTCGCAATGCTGGCCGGCGCGGGTTTCCTGGCCGCCTGGGAGGCCGGCGCCGGAAAATTCCGCCGCTGCTGCGCCGCCGCGGCCATCGCCCTGGTATTGACGCTGGGCTGGCTGACCAATGCGCAGATAAAGGTCTGGCGCGATTCCGAAACGCTCTGGAACCGCGTGCTCGCCCTGAACTCTGAAATAGACCTGGCCCACAATAATCTGGGTACGGACCTGCTGGAGCGCGGTAAGGCCGATGAGGCCGTGCGCCATTTCCGGGAGGCGCTTCGGATCAACCCGGCTTATCCCGGCACGTATTACAATCTGGGCAAGGCCTGGGATGAAAAGGGGCTCTATGCCGAGGCGGCCGGATATTATCTTGAAGCCCTCAGGCTGGACCCGGACTTCGCCAGGGCCGCTTACAA
>PEXO01000093.1:6165-11424 GCA_002779045.1 Elusimicrobia bacterium CG08_land_8_20_14_0_20_59_10
CTGATACTGGAGAAGCAGGGCAAACCGGGGCAGAGCCTGTTCTACTATGAACAGGCCATAAAGGCGGACCCGGGCTTTGCCGGGGCGTATTATAATGCCGGTACCCTGCTGGCCGGGCTGGGTGAGCTCCCCAAGGCTATAGAGTACTTCACCAAAGCCGTCGGGATAGACCCGGAGCATGCGGACGCCCGCATCAACCTGTGCGCCCTGCTGGGCGCGCAGGGCAGGATCGAGGAAGGGCTGGCTCAGTGTTCGCAGGCCCTGCGGCTGGCCCCGCGCAATGCCAAGGCGCATTATAACACGGCGCTGGTCCTTACCACGCGCGGGGATACGGGCGGGGCGGCGCGGCATTACCAGGCGGCGCTGGAACTGGCCCCGGACTTCGCCGAGGCGCATTATAACCTGGCGCGCCTGCTGGCGGCTTCCGGCGACAAGGCGAAAGCCGAAGCCCACTACGCGCGCGCGCTGCAATTAAACCCCCGCCTGGCCCCCCCGAAATAGCCGAAGATCCGCCTGCCGGGGCCATCGCCGCGGCCGCGTTGTCGTTGCGGGCCGGCATTCATATCCCGGACCGGACCTTTCCTGCTGCGGGCGCTGACCCGCTGCTGATATGCCTTTAAAAATTTGTTAGAATAAGGAGTATAAGATGTGACGACGGAGGACACATGCCACAGAACTCGGCCCTTATGCAGCTGGTGCCTTTTATAGCCGTAGCGGCAATCTTCTACTTCCTGCTCATCAGGCCCCAGCAGAAGCAGCTCAAAGAAACGAAGAACATGCTGGACGCCCTCAAGACCGGAGACAAAGTGGTCACGCGCGGCGGGCTCATCGGCCTGGTAACCACGGTAAAAGGCGAGGAACTCGAGATAGAGATCGCCAAGGGCGTAAAAGCCCTGTTCACCCGCAGCGCCGTCGGCGCGGTGCTGCCCCAGTCCAAATAACTTCCGGCCGCGGCGCCGGGCCTCCACCGGCGGGACCTCCCGCAGAGCCGACGGACGTATGGATACGAACAAGGAGCATCGGCAATGAAAACATTACACTGGAAGATAGGCGCCATCCTGGGCCTCCTCATCTTTTCCTTCTGGCTGCTGTACCCCGGGATAGAGTGGTATACCAAGACCGACGGCGAGAGGTCCAAGATCGAGTCCATGCGCATGCGCCCCGCGCGCATCATGAACCTGGGCCTGGACCTGCGCGGCGGCACGCATTTGCTGCTTGAACTGGATATTGAGAAGCTTGAGAAAAAAGAAAAGCTTGCCGACGCCATGGCCCGCGCCATCGAGATAATCCGCAACCGCGTGGACCAGTACGGCGTGGGTGAAACCCCCATCGCCCGCCAGGGCGACCACTGGATCTCCGTGGACCTGCCCGGTATCTCCAATACCGAAGAGGCCGAAAACCTGATCGGCAAGACCGCGCTGCTCGAATTCCGCCTGGTAAACGATTCCAGCGAAGCGCAGGCCGCTGTCTCCAGGGCCGAAACCATGGACGATCTCCCGCTCAATAAGGACGGCTCGCCGACGCCCGAAATAGCCAAACTGCTGCCCAAGGGCTCCGGCCTGTTCAAGGCCGCTCCGGGGCCTGAAGGCGAAAGTGCCCGCTACTACGTGCTGTTCGACAGCGTCCCGCTGACCGGCGCCTACCTTGAGAACGCACGGGTGTCCACCGACCAGCAGTTCGGTACGCCCAACATAGACTTCACTTTCAACAAGGAAGGCGGCAGGATCTTCGAACAGTTCACCGGCGCCAATGTGGGCAAATACCTGGCCATAGTCCTGGACGGCGTGGTCCATACCGCCCCCGTCATAAAGACCCGTATCGGCGGCGGTTCCGGCGTGATAGAGGGCTCGTTCACGATGGAAGAAGCCCGCAACCTGGCCATCATACTGCGCGCCGGCGCCCTTCCCGCCCCGGTCAATATAATCGAAAAACGCGTGGTGGGGCCCGGCCTCGGCGAAGACTCCATAAAGAAAGGAGTCTCCGCGGCAGGCATAGGTTTCCTGCTGGTGGTGGTTTTCATGCTGATCTATTACCGTGCGGGCGGATTCGTGGCCAACGTGGCCCTGGGGATGAACTTCGTGTTCCTGATAGCCGCCATGAGCTACTTCGGCGCCACGCTGACGCTGCCGGGCATAGCGGGCATGATACTGTCGCTGGCAATGGCCATAGACGCGAATGTGCTGGTACTCGAGCGCATGCGCGAGGAACAGGCGCTGTCCAAGCCGGTGGCCATGATAATCCCCACCGCCTACGACAAGGCCTGGAGCGCCATCCTGGACTCCAACGTGACAACCTGGATAGCGGCCATCTTCCTCTTCCAGTTCGGTTCCGGCCCGGTGAAAGGCTTCGCCGTCACGCTTACGATAGGCCTGCTGGTAGGCGTGTTCACCTCGGTTTTCGTGACCAGGGTCGTATACGAATTCTGGCTCACCTCCAATCCCAAGGAGCTCAGCATATGATGATACTTATCAAGAAAACGAACATCGACTTCATGGCTAAGCGCCACATCTTCTTCGCTGTTTCGGCGCTGCTGATAGGCGCGGGTGTTATTTCAATGGCCGTTAAAGGCCTGAACCTGGGGCTGGATTTTACCGGCGGGACGCTGCTGCAGCTGCGTTTTGAAAAAACGGTATCCACCGCCGAAGTCCGCAAAGCCATGAGCGACGCCGGACTGGAAACGGTGATCCAGAGCCTTCCCGGGCGGAACTCCTACCAGCTGAAGGTGAAGGGCGCGCAGGAAAAGGTGAACGAGATAGCGGACAAGATCATGGCGGGTTTTGTCGCTAATCTGCCCGGCAACAGCTTCTCCGAGGAAAGGCGCGACTATGTCGGACCCGTGGTGGGCAGGGACCTGGCCAAGAAAGCCCTCTTCGCCATGATCCTGTCCTTCTTCGGCATCATCGTCTACGTAGCCTTCCGCTTCTCCAACCCCACCTGGGGCGCGGCCGGCGTGCTGGCCATTTTCCACGACGTGCTGATCACCGCCGGGGCGCTGTCCATAACCAACCGGGAGATAGACCTGGTGATAGTGGCCGCGCTGCTGACGATAGCCGGTTTCTCCATAAACGACACCATCGTCATCTTCGACCGCATGCGCGAGAACATGAGGAACTTCCCCAAGATGCCGCTGGGCCAGCTGGCCAACTGCAGCGTCAACGAGACCCTGTCCCGCACGCTGATCACCAACTGCACGGTGCTGGGCGTGGTGCTGATACTCTTCATCTTCGGCGGAGAGGTCATAAACAACTTCGCCTTCGCCATGCTGATAGGCAGCATGGCCGGAACCTACTCCACCATAGCTATAGCCACCCCGCTGGTTTACCAGTGGGAAGGCGGCCGCAGGAGATAAGGGACCGGTCACCAGTGACCAGTAAGCGGCGGGACGGGAGTTGACGTGCGCAAAATAAAGAAGTTCAAGATCCAGGTATATTCCTACGAGCTGCTGCGCCGGGCCCGCAAGCACAAGCTTGACCTGGCCGGCGCCGGCCTGGACGACGAGGCCGCCATGCGCGAATACTCCTCGGCGCTGGCGGCGGCGCTGGAGCTGGCCGTGGTCTTCGAATACCTTGCGCCGCAGGATCCCCTGGCCATGCGCATAAACGGCGACGCTCCCTCCCCGCTGACGGTGGGCATACTTACCCTGGGCGGGCCCTTCGAAGCGAAGCTTTCCGCCGAAACGGACGATACGCATAAGCGCCTCAACCGCCTGGCCGCCCGGATCTTCCTAAATACCGCCGTCGGGGTCACCGCGGGCCTGGCGCTGCGCGAGGCCGAGCCTGAAGGGTTCGAACTGGCGCCCGTGCTCTATATCTCCTCCTGCCCCGAGCCGGAAAACCCGGCGCCGGAAACCACGGCCGTGCCCCTTTACGAGAACGAGCTGATCAAGGGGCTCTGCGCCAGGCTGGAGGCGGAAAAAATAGGCGTCTCTTTCGACACCGGCTCTTTCGTGCCCAGGTATTCGGCCCTCTTCGCCCTGCCCTGGCTGTCCCGGAAAAAAAAGAAGGCCGCGTCTAAAAGTAAATCCGTGTAACCGCTCACCTCTCCCTTCCCTCCCCCCCTGTGGGGGAGGGCTAGGGTGGGGGGGCGTATTCCAAAGGAACCTGAGTAATCACAAATCCGTTCTCCCCCATGGGCTACCTTATCCTG
Source organism: Elusimicrobia bacterium CG08_land_8_20_14_0_20_59_10 (assembly GCA_002779045.1). Lineage (GTDB taxonomy): Bacteria > Elusimicrobiota > Elusimicrobia > Elusimicrobiales > UBA9959 > UBA9959. Next base: position 10,312 of record PEXO01000093.1, read on the forward strand.
CTGCTCTACAGCCTGCTCGCGCCGGTCATAGCGGTGTTTTACGCCTTGTTCTTCCTGCTTTCCCCCCGCCGGGCGCTTATGAAAAGCCTGGGCGGGGAGCTGGGTGAGCGCCTTGACATTTCGGTTTCCCCGGCAGAAGGCCGCCCTGTCTGGCTGCACGCCGCTTCCCTGGGCGAGGTTAAAGCCGTTTCAAAGCTGGCTCCGGAGCTGGCTGCCGCGCTAAAAGCCCCGCTGCTGATCACCGTTTCCACCTCCTCGGGCAGGACGGCGGCCGCCCGGCTGACGCCGCAGGCGCGGCTTGCCCCCCTTGATTTTTACCCGCTGGTCGCGCGCTTCATAAAGCTCCACCGGCCGCGCCTGCTGGTGGTTATAGAAACGGAGATCTGGCCCGCCATGTTCATAGCGGCGTCTAAAGCCGGGGTGCCGGTATATCTCGCGAACGCCCGCATCTCGCCGGGTACGCTCGCGCTTTACCGCGTGCTGGGGCCGTTTTCAAGGCTTGTGTTCTCCGGCGTAAAACAGGTGCTGGCCCAGAGCGGGGCCGACGCGCTGCGCTTTAGGAGCATCCCCGGCCTGGAAGAGAAGGTTACGGTCACCGGCAATCTCAAGCACGACCAGCTCGGGGCTTCCGGCGCCGGCGCGGAAAAAGTGAGGCAGTTCCTGAAGACGGCGGGCTGGGAAGGCCTGCCGCTGTTCACCGCCGGGAGCACTCACCCGGCGGAGGAGCCGCTGCTGGCCGAGGCCTATCTTGAAGCGAAAAAACATATACCCGGCCTGAAGCTGGCGCTTGTCCCGCGCCACCCGGAAAGGCTGGCGGAAACGCAGGCCGCGCTGCGCGGCCGCTGCGTGGAATACACAAAATGGACCTCGGGAGAGACCGCCCGCGACTGCATAGTGGTCGACGCCATGGGCCTGCTGCAGGCTTTCTACGCCGTCTCCGCCGCCTGTTTTGTGGGCGGGACGCTGGACGATACCGGCGGGCATAACCTGCTGGAGCCGGCGCTTTTTTCAAAGCCTGTTCTCTTCGGGCCTAATTACCGCAATGCCCGGGCCGCCGCCGAGGCGCTGCTAAAGGAAAAGGGCGGCTTCCTGGTGGGAACCGCCCCGGAACTG
>PEXO01000400.1:0-148 GCA_002779045.1 Elusimicrobia bacterium CG08_land_8_20_14_0_20_59_10
CCGGTGTCATTACACCCCCCATTTCATGACGAGCGCCTTGACGCTTTAGTCTGAGGAAACGGCCCTCCGCGGCCAGTGGCGCGGCCTTGCAGGAAAATAAGGAAGGGCGGGAAACAGGCCGTCTGAAGCGCATAGCGCCTGGCCGTCT
>PEXO01000400.1:175-11493 GCA_002779045.1 Elusimicrobia bacterium CG08_land_8_20_14_0_20_59_10
GCCATAGGCCGGGGTGGAGGGCGCTTTCCAATGCGTGCGCAGGTGCCGTAACAAAGCACTGTGTTCCTCAGACGGCCAAAGAACCTGAGTAGTTATCCGCGGCGGATAAAAGGGATCTTTTTACTTCAGCAATTCGGACAGCGCCCGGCCGTATTCCTTTGCCGGGAGGGGGCCGCTGGCCGTGACCAGCTTCCCATCCACCTCCACTTCCGCGCCGGTATATTCCCCGCCGCCCTTTTCCACCTCGGCCGCCCCGGCCGGCCAGCAGGCGGCCTTTTTGCCGCGCAGCAGGCCCGCATGCGCCAGCACCACCGGCGAGATGCAGATGGCCCCGATGAGTTTGCCCAGGGCGGCCGCGTCCCGAAAAATGGCGTGCACCTTGGGCGTGTCCAGGTGCTCAAGCGCGCCGGGGCCGCCCACCAGGGTAAGGGCATCGTAATCCGCGGGGTTTATCTCGTCCACGGTCCTGTCCACCGTGGCCGTGGCGCGGAACTTGCCGCGCGCCAGGCCTTTTGCCGTGGAGACCGTATCCACCTTGTGGCCGGCGGCCTCCAGTATCTTTTTAGGCTCGGTATATTCCTCGTCCCTGAAACCCTGGAAAGCAATGAACATCGCTATTTTTTTCATATTTTCCCCGCCCGCAACAGCCCGCAGAATACCGGAGCCTCAGGCGAAGCGCCGCAAAAAGAAGGCCCGCAGCACCAGCCGCAGCACATAAAGTTTGTCCGGTATCTTTAAAAATGCGCGCAGGAAGCGCAGCGGGTGCGCGTAATAAGCCTCGGCTTCCTCCATGGTCTTTTGCAGCTCCTCGTCGGAAACCGCCGAAAGGTTGACCGAAAACCGGAAATAACTGGCATGTGCCACCTTTCCCACACCCCCGATCTGTTTAGCGGCCATCTCATAAAGGACCGTGTTCGGCCGCGGGGTGACAAAAAAGAAATTGGCCTGGTGGAACGGGACCTCCCGCGAGAACCGCAGGGTGGCCTGCAGCTCTTCCCTGGTCTCGCCGGGGAAGCCCAGCATGAAGAACCCGCCGAAGAAGATCCCCTGCTCGTTGGTAAACCTTGCCATGCGGGCGGCTTTCTCCAGGTTCAGGTGCTTGCCCATGCGCTTCTGCACGGCCGGGGAGCCGGACTCTATGGCATAGGCCAGCAAATGCAGCCCGGCCTTTTTAAGCTTCAGCAGCAGCTCCTCGTCCATGGTATCCACGCGCAGGCCGTTGGGGAAAGAGAGCTTTATTTTTATACCGCGCCGGATTATCTCGTCGCAGATCTTTTCCGCGCGCGGCAGGTCTATATTGAAGATATCGTCTATTATCTCTATCTCGCCTATGCGGTATTTCTCCACCAGCAGTTCAATTTCCCGCATAACGCTTTCCACGCTGCGCAGCCTGGTCTTCTTTCCGAAGATGTTATGGCAGAAGATGCAGCCGTACGGGCAGCCGCGGGAAGTAAAAACGGGCATTATCCGCTGGGACGCCGGGAAAGGGTTCTGTGAATGGCGGACCCAGAGGCCGAAATATTTTTTTACGTTCACCAGGTCCCAGGCCGGGAAAGGGATGCCGTCTATGTCCTCAATAGGCGCCCGGCGCTTGTTCACTACCACCAGGCCGTTCTCCCTGAACGCCAGTCCGTCTATAGCGGCGAATTTCAAGCTCCCGGTCTCAAGCGCCTCTATAAGCGCGCAGGCGGTCTCTTCCCCTTCGCCCAGCACCGCGAAATCTATGTCCGGGCAGAACAGGGCCTCTTCGGGGCTTGTGATGGCATAAGGGCCGCCCACTATCACCTTGCAGGCGGGAGCGGCCTTTTTGGCCAGGCTGGCTACGGCCAGCACGGCCGACGCTTCAGGGTTAAGGCCGGTTATCCCCACCACATCCGGCGCGAATTGCGTTATACGGGCGGCGATAGCTTTCTGCCCGAGATTCTCACAGCGCGCGTCCATTATTTCTATCTGCCTGCCTTCGGTCCGCCGCAGCGCGGCGGCTATATAAAGCAGGCCCAGCGGGATGCAGGCGCATACCGGCCAGGCATAATAGCCGCGGGGATTAGGCTGTATCAGCAGTATCTTCATACTTTGTCTTATGATACAATTTTCGCCGCAACAGGGTGCAGGCCCGGTTTGCAACCGCTGTATATAAAAGTAGGGAATTTACTATCTCTGCAGCAGCAGGCGCGCTTTTATTATTTCGCCCAGGGTGTCCAGGCTTACCGGCTTTGAAATATAATCGAAAGCGCCTAATTCCAGGCACTGACGGGCCAGTTCCTCGTCCTCGTTCCCGGTTATCATCATGAAGCCGGTCCCGGTCATTTCGGGCGCCAGTTCCTTAAGCACTTCGACGCCGTTCCTGCCCGGCATCTCTATATCGAGCAGGACGATATCGGGTTTGCGGGCGCGCGCAAGCGCAAGCGCCTCTACTCCATTCTCCGCCTCAATGATCTCACAGGCCAGCGCAGCCAGGCAGCGGCGCAGGACCTTGCGCAGCTCCGCGTCATCGTCGGCTATCAGCACCAGCCCGCCGGCGGGTCCTGCCGCGGCTTCAGGCGCGGGCTTCAGCGCCGGGGCTTCCGTGACCGCGGGCGCCCCGTCTTTTTTTAAAGGAACTCCCAAAAGCCGGTCTATCCAGGCAAGCACCGGGGAAAGCCCGTCGCCCTTGGAAAGAAAGGCGGCCGCGCCGCAGCGGAGGTAGGCGTCGGCCTCCTCGGACGCGCTGAAACCGGTAAGGATGATTATAGGCGTGGTCTTTGAGATGGCCCGTATATTATCGAAGACGCCGGAGCCGGACAGCAGCGGCAGGTCCCGGTCCAGCACCACCAGGTCCGGCGTGCAGTTCTTAAAGACCTGCACCCCGTTGGCGCCGTCGGCCGCGGTAAACACCTCGTGCCCGGCCCGCACCAGGAAAACGGAAAGAGCGTCCCGCACTATCCCGTCGTCGTCAATGATAAGTATCTTAGCCATAACCAGATTATATAACTTGTCGCAAATGCGGTGACATAATACTTATTTCGAACGAAATGAGTATTATGTCACCGCATTTGTTCATCATCTCCCTGATGTCCCGGACCGTAGCCTGCAGGAACACGTTCCCGGCGACCTCAACGCGGGTCAGCAGCACGGTGGCCGGGAATTCTCCGCCGCTGAGCCGCTTATGCGTCCATTCAAAAAAATTAGAGCCTTCGCGCATGGCCCCGGCTATCATTTCCCGGGCCTTCTCCGCGCTGAGCCGTCCGTCCGGCTGCCGCTCCGGTGAGAGGTCCCCCGGAGTACAGGCCTCGAATTCCCTGCCGGTCTTCGCTCCGAACAGGGCCAGCGCAGCGGGGTTGCCGGAGGTGAACCGCCACAAGGGCGGGGCCAGCGTCATCAGCGCGTCGCGCGAGCCGTCGAAAAGGCTGCGGTATTTCTCCTCGCTGGCCCTGATATCATCGTTCAGGAACGCTTTGCCCGTATTTTTTTTCATCACACTACCCCTGTTGCCGGCCCTGACGGAGCCTGACACCTTACCCGCGCGCGGAAGCGCGGCCCGCAAAGCTGCTGCTGCGCGGCGGCCGTTCGCCCCCCGCGGCCCCGGCTCCTTTTTTGGGGCACAAAGTCCTACCCGCCCCGCCTGTCCTTCATATAAACGCTGCCGGAGCGGGAACTCAGGTTCTTCAGGTTCTTCTTTATTTCGCCGGCTATGTCCACTATCCTGGCATAATGGTCCAGCGGCCGTTTTTCATTGGTGACGATGGCTATGCTCAGGGTCATAAGCGGGAATTCGCAGGCGGTCCCCGTCCGGTTTTTTGAGACCACGAAGCCCCGGGCGCGGTCGCCCTCGTTGTAAAACCCGGGGGCCAGCGCGTCGAAACCGGCGGCGATGGCGCGGGCCAGCTCCTCCGCCCGGCGCGGCTCCGCCATCATTACAAAATCGTCCCCGCCTATATGGCCCACGAACACCTCCTCCGCGGCGAAATCTCTCTGCGCGTCCGTGAGCAGGCCGGCCACGCCTTTTATGGCATTATCCCCGTTGAGATAGCCATAAGCGTCGTTATAGGCCTTGAAGTTGTCGATGTCCATGTAGAAGAACGCCAGCGGACCGCCCGCCCTGATGCGCCGTGCGGCCTCCTCCTCTATAGCGGGCCCGCCGGGCAGGAAGGTAAGGGGACTGGCGCCCAGCAGGCGGCGGCTGCGGCTGGCGGCGCCCTCCACCCGGGAAACCAGCTCCAGGGTATTGAAAGGCTTGGAAATGAAGTCGTCCGCCCCCACGCCGAATTGCGCCGCCTGTTCCTGCGGCGCGTCGTCGCCGCTCAGGATTATCACCGGTATCATGGCCAGACGCGGGTTGCCGCGTATGCGGGCCAGCAGCTCCCGCCCCCCCAGGCGCGGCATATTGAGGTCCAGCAGTATTACGTCCGGCACCTGTACGCCGATACTTTCAAGGGCGGCCACCCCGTCCTCCGCCGTTCTCACCTGCCACTCCGTGCCTTCAAACACCCGGCTTATTATGCGGTGAAAGGTCTTGTCGTCGTCCGCTACCAGCAATGTCTTGTTCATAACGGCTCCTTTAATTGAGCCCGCATTCGTTTGAGACTTCTTTTTCCATCGCCAGCAGGGTGAAGACAGCCGACAGCTTCTCCGATTCCGGATGCATGAGGACCGGCGCATGGTAATAGGCCGCAAGCAATTCGTAAAATTTAGTTTTCACCCCGGGGTCCCCGATCTCGCTGCCGGGATTTCTTTTCAGGCTTTCCCTGCTGAAGCCGGGGGCCTTCATTTTTATCGCCCAGTACCGGGCCTTCGCGTCCACAAGTTCGGAGTTGAGCCTGGCCAGTATGCGCCGGCGGCCGGAACAGGACTGTTTGTCATGGTCCGCCGGGGCGTCACGGTACCGCGCGCGCGGGAGGGCGGGTCCGGAGGAATTCCATTCGGCGTTCAGGTCCGGGAACGGGACCTCCGGCAGTTCCATGCCGCCGAAACCGCTGTCGAAAGCCGAGTGCGGCAGACGCCCCGCCACGGCCTCCACCGCCAGCAGCACCCGGCCGGTCTTAAGCTCTATCAGCCGGGCCAGCACCTTGAGCTTATCCCCGTCGGGGAAGACCGTGCCGGTCACCACGGCATCAAGCGAAAGCATGTTCTTAAGGATCCCGGCCTTATCGGCCATGCCGCCGGCGGCCGAGGAAAGATGCATCTCTTTGAGCACCCTGGCCAGCAGGGAACGTTCTATCAGCGCGGTCTTTTTTGAGCCGGCCAGGTTAAGCCCTATCTTTTCGGCGGCATAGTCGCTATCGCTTTTACCGGCCCCGCCTTTAGCGGAAAATTCCAGCACGGCTATCTTCTTAAGGAGATTAACTTCGGCACATTTAATGATACGGGCGGAAAGGTTTTCATACCCGCCCGCGGCGGCGGCAGCCGGGGAGGAGACAAGCGCGCAGACCGCCGCCAGTCCCGCGATAAATTTTGTTCCCTTGTTGTTCATAAAAGTATCCCCGGCACCTATAGCATACCGGGGAACCTTAATGAAAACTTCAGCCCGTGTTCAGATTTTGTTCAAATGTCGGGAAGGAATTAAGCAAGGCGGCATCAAGAACCGCTTACGCCGACCGCCACATTTCCGCATGACACAATAAACATTGTGTTTGTTTTATCATGATAAAGTAAAGTATAATTTTTCCATGCACGAACGGGTCCAGAAACTTGAGCTCTCAAAAACCGAAACATGTTTTTTGCTTGGTCCCCGGCAGACAGGCAAAAGCACCCTTTTGAAGAAGCTTTTTCCGGGGTCAAAATATTAATAGTGTCCCATAAACGTACACGGACCCACGCGTTGCGACAAATCGAGAGCGAAAATGCAATATATTCGCCTTTTCCCATCAAAAACGAGCCTATTTCGTGCTTTATTGGCATCTTTGTGTCGTTCAGGTACGTCTCTTTGTAAGTCGTGTACGTTTATGGGACACTATCAAAGGATTGCGGGCTTTCGCCGAGGAATATTCTCCCCGGAGACGGATAGTGGTTTCGCTTGATACAAGCCCGCGCCTGGTTAACGGAATAGAAATTCTGCCGTGGAAACTCTTCCTGGAAAAGCTCTGGTCAGGGAAAATAATCCGCTAACCAGCCGCCGGCCTCCCAGTTTCCTCGCCTCCTAGCCGTTTACCACAGGCAGATAGATCGAGAACTCGCTGCCGCGGCCGGGCGCGCTTTTAACTTCGACCCAGCCATTATGATACTTCGCTATACCATACACAGCGGCCAGCCCCAGGCCGGTATCTTTTCCTTTTTCCTTGGTGCTGAAGAAAGGCTCGAATAACCGCTCAAGGTTCTCTTTCGGAATTCCCCGGCCGGCATCGGCCACGGAAATCCTTACAAACCCGGCCCCGGCCTGCTCCGGGGCGGGCGACCTGACCATGGACGGTTTAAGACTTACCGCCTCCGCACGCACTTTTATCGCGCCTCCACCGGTTAAAGCCTCGCGCGCATTGGCCAGCAGGTTAAGCAGCGCCTGCTCCAGCCCCGCCCGGTCCGCGCTGATAACCGGAAGCCCCGGCTGAACCGCCAGCCCGATTTCCGCCGCCGGCCCGCCGTTCACGGCTTTTTGCGGCAGTCCGGCCAGCAACTCCCCTATATCGCAGGGCGCCTTGCGCTGCCCGCTCCGCCCGGAAAATACCAGGAACTGCTTTGTCAGCCCGGCCGCCTTCGCCACCGCCTGCCGTATTTCCCCCATATCCTCTTTGGCGGGGTCCCCGCCTTCCAGCGAATTCCCGGCCAGCGTGGCATAACCCTCTATGGCGCCCAGGATATTATTGATATCATGCGCTATCTTGCCGGAAAGCCTTGTAAGCGCCTCCATCTTTTCAGTATCGGGCAGGAAAGCCCGTTCTTTTTTAATATCCATAGTGATGCTTTATATTCCTTAGCTATTATTCGAATTTATAACCGTGGCCGGTAACGCTCACCAGCCGCGCGGCCAGCCTGGGCCCGAGTTTCTTTCTTAAGGAAGAAACATGGGTTTCCACCGTATGAGGATTGTCATAGGTGGCCATATCATAGCCCCAGACCGTTTCCAGTATATACGGCACACCAAGTATCCGCCCCTTTTTTTCCAGCAGCAGGGTAAGCAGATCGAATTCCTTGCGGGTCAGGGCCGCCAGTTTCCCGCCCAGTTTCACGGTGCGGGCGGCGGGGTCCAGTTCCAGCCCCTGCTCCCGTATCTTGCGGGCGGCCGGCCCGGAACCGGCGCCGTAGCGGCGCAGCACGGCGCTTATTTTCGCCGCCAGCACCGAAAAAGCGAAAGGCTTGGTAAGGTAATCGTCGGCTCCTTTCTCATAGCCGGCCACAATGTCGGAGTCCGCGGTCTTGCCGCCGGAGATTATAATGACCGGCACCGCGGCGGTCTCGGCCGAGCATTTTATGGCCTTGCACAGGCCGAAGCCGTCCAGCCCGGGCACCTCCACGTCCGCCACCACCAGGTCCGGCTTGGAGTCGCGCATCAGCATCAGCGCCTCCGCGCCATTGTCGGTAAAAACCACATTGAAGCCCCGGTTCTCCAGGTAGCGCCTCATGACGTCGAGCATCTTGCGGTCGTCCTCCACTAAAAGTATTTTTTTCGGCATAGCGGGCTTCCTGTCCGGTTATTTAGAAGAGTTTGGTGATTTCCTTTTCAAAAAACGCTTTTATTCCCGGCCAGGCCGCGGGCTTGAGCATTTTAGGCATCGGCTCCTTTTCCGCATCCTCAAAATATACCAGCGCTTTCGCGGCCTGGACGGCGAAATTCGGATGCCCCGGGAATTTTCGCTCCGCCCATTTGAAGAGGTCGGGCGCTTTATGCGACCGGCAGACAAAGAACAAGTCAATAAAATCCTTTTTCAGGCCCCGGCTTACTATGGCGCTCAGCTTCATGGCCGCGATGTCTTCAACGGAGGCGATCTTAAGGCCGGTCCATTTTGACGGCGGTTTAAGCAGCCTGTAAGGATAGTGGAAAAGGCTTACCGCCGTGTTTCCAAGCCGTAAATGGCAGGTTCCGTCTTTCTCGTCCAGAATTTCCACTTTACCGGAGGTTTCAAGCGTTTTTTTCAGCGCCAGCCTGTCTGACTGGTTCAAAAGGCGGTCCGAAAAAAGGTCAAGGTCCAGCGATATCCTGTGCCCCAGCCGGAGCGCCAGACCCGTGCCTCCGGCCAGGTAGAAATTACCGCCTGCGGCGCAAGCCAGCCGCCGGGCCGCGTCGCGCCCGGACCTGTCCAGAACTTTTTCATGCCACGCCATTTTAACCTCTCCCGCTGCGCGGGCGCTGTACGCCATTAAATTGCCGTCCGCCGGCCATAGGCCCCGATACGGCGCCGCCACAGGCTTGCGCCGCTCAGGGGCTATGCGCCGCCCTTTCCCTATTACCGTCGGCCGGCCAGATCCCGGAGTTCCGCCACGCCGGAACGGGTTTCGGCTTTACTCCCAGCACAAGCGACCAGAGCCGGAGCGAGCGGGCACCCAGGAGCCGGCCGCCCTCCTCCACGACAAAAGCGGACAGTTCCCCGCGGCTGTAGCGCTTAAAGGCCCATTTTATCTCGGCCAAACCCCCGTTTTCCAGCACGCGCGAAATCACCAGGGTTTTGTCCCTCCCCGCGTTGAGCTTCGAGATATCGTGCTCCGGGAAAAGCGGCCCGAGCTTTTTCGGCAAAGGCTGGACGGCCAGGGGACTGCACGCCGCATTCTCCACCCCGGCGGCGTCCAGCAGCCATTCGCCCAGCAGTTTTGCCTCCGGCTTAAGGAGGCCGGTTTCGATATAGCGGTAGATCTGCCTGCGCGTGCGCCCCAGGATCCGCGCGGCCCGCGAGACCGCGCACACTTCCCGGGTCCGCCCCGCCGTCTCAAGAAACAGGGAGCCGTCCGTTTTTTGCATAAGCGTGAGTTTAGTTTTCATTACATATAGTATGACATAATCTTACCAGAATATCAAGGCCTGCGCGGGCGCCGCTTAACTCAAGCCTTTGCGGCCTCCGCCGGGCCGTCCAGCACTTCGCGCACTTTCCGCGTTACGGCGTCCACCGTGAACGGCTTGTAGATGAAAGCGATGCCCGTCTCGAGCACGCCGTGCTTTACTATGGCCTCTTCCGTATAGCCGGACATATAGAGCACCCGGCCCGCCAGCTTGCGGCGCGCCAGTTCCCGCGCCAGCTCGCGGCCGCTCATGCCCGGCATCACCACGTCCGTCAGCAGCAGGTCCACGGGCTCGCCGCGCTCTTCCATCAGCTTAAGGGCCGACGCCCCGTCCATGGCGACAAGGGGCTTATACCCGGCCCCGCGCAGAATACGCTCGCCCAGGCGGCGCAGGCTTTCCTCGTCCTCCACCAGCAGCACGGTTTCATGGCTCTTAACAAGGGCTTCCTTGTCCTTGTCCTTGTCCTTGTCCTTATTCACGGCACCTTCAACAAAGGGCAGATAAATTTTAAAAGCCGTGCCTTTTCCGGGCTCGCTTTCAACCTCTATTTCCCCTTTGCTCTGCTTTATTATGCCGAAAACAGTAGACAGGCCCAACCCCGTGCCTTTTCCCTGCGCCTTGCTGGTAAAGAATGGTTCAAAAATACGCGCTTTATTTTCCGGGGCTATACCGCAGCCGGTATCGCTTATCTTCAGGCAGACCAAAGGTCCTCTGGCCAGTTCCGGGCGCAAAGCAAAAAATTCCTCCGGAGGGTTTACGATACTGGTGGCCAGGGTTATAACGCCGCCGCCGGGCATGGCATCGCGCGCGTTCACCGCCAGGTTCATTATCACCTGTTCCATCTGCCCGGGGTCCACCAGCGCCTGGCAGGGAGCGGCGAACAGCCTGGTTTCCAGCTTCGCTTCCTCGCCTATAATGCGCCGGAGCATATTGGTCATATTGCCTATCAGGCCGTTAATATCCACTACCTGCAGCGCCATTATCTGCCGCCGGCTGAAAGCCAGCAGCTGTCGCGTAAGGACTATGGCCCTGTCCACGGAATTCAGTATCTCCCAGGTATCTTTAAGCTTCGGGTCCTTCTCAGGCAGGTCTTTCTGGACGAATTCCGCGTAGCATTTTATGGCGGTCAGGATATTATTGAAGTCATGCGCTATGCCGCCCGCCAGCAGGCCCACCGTCTCCATTTTCTGGGACTGCCTGAGCTGGGCTTCCAAGCGCTGCTGGTCGGTAATATCGGATATGGTAACAACCAGATTCAGCCTGCCCTGTTTATCCCTGAAGCCGGTAGAATAGGATTCACACAAGCGTTTCTGGCCATCGGCCCGGATAACGGAAAAGCCAAGACGGGGCTCGAAGGTCAGCCCGGACACGAATTTTCCGAAATTGGCCTTAACAGCTTCCAAAGACTCGGGCGCGATGAACTTTAAAAAAGAATCCGCCGCCGAATATTCTTCCCGCGAATGACCGCCAAGCTCCAGCATCCGCTCGTTCACCCATTGAAACCGCCCCCGCGTATCCAGTATGCAGATAGCGTCATTGGAGTTATTTGCCACCGCGCTGTAGCGCTCTTCGCTCGCGCGCAGGGCGGCCTCCGCTTTTTTGCGTTCGCTGATGTCGCTTATCGCCACGCGGCATACGGGTGCACCGTCGGCATCCTGCGCGACGGTGGCCTCCAGGCGCGCCCAGAAGATTGTTCCGTCTTTTTTCAGCAGCCGCAGCTCGCATACCTGCGGCGCGCCTATCCTAAAGAGCAGCTTGCGGTGCAGGTAGTAGGAGTCCTGGTCCTCCCTGCTGATGAACCGGGTGAACGGCCGCTTTGCCAGCGTCCCCCGGACCGCGCCCAGCAGGGCGGCGGCGGTAAGGTTGGCCTCCAGGATAAGCCCTTTTTCGCTGACGACTAGATAACCGACCGGGGCCAGGTCATAGAGTTCGAAATAGCGCGCCCGCGCGGAGTCCAGCTCCGCCTGCGCCCGGCACAACTCGTCGTTCTGCATCTCAAGCTCTATCTGGTGCACGCTCAGTTCCTGCAGCGTCCGCCGGACTTCTCCGGGCTTCTGTGCCGGGCCGGTTTTCGGCGACTGCGCCTCTTTCCTTCGGAATACCTCTTCCGCCCGTTTCCGCAGTTTCGCAACGTTACCCTTCCGGTCATCCTTGTTTTTCATAAAGCCACCGTCACAATAGTCAGATCCTTACTTTCCCACCCGCTCCGTTGTAGAGATCGCGTACACCTTGCCGGCCGCGTCTTCCAGCGCGGTGGAGATCAGCATTATTTTAAGCACCGTCCCGTCTTTAGCCAGCCGCTCCGTGCGGTAAGGCTCCAGCACCTCGGCCTGGCTGAGCTGGTGCACTTTGACCAGCGCGGACTTGCGCAGCCCCTCCGGAATCCGGTCGCGGACGTTCATGGTCAGCGCCTCGG
>PEXO01000073.1 GCA_002779045.1 Elusimicrobia bacterium CG08_land_8_20_14_0_20_59_10
GTGCGCAACCCGGTAAAAGCCGCCATGCTGATGCTGGCGGCCCTGCTTTCCACCGCCGGGCTGTACCTGGCGCTCAGCGCGCAGCTGCTGGCCATGCTCCAGGTCATCCTTTACGCCGGCGCCATCATGACCCTTTTTATAGTGGCACTCACGGTCACCCCGCAGGCCCTGCACGACAAACCTTCCGCCGGGCGCCTCAAAAAAATGCTCGGCCTGGCCGCGGCCGCCGTGCTCCTGCTGGAACTGGTGAAAGTTTCCGCCGCGCTGCGCGCCATCCCCTTCGCGCCGGGCTTCGCGGATACCGGCACGCTGGACCTGGCCCGTGAACTCTTCGGCCGCTTCGCCTTCCAGTTCGAGCTGCTGTCGCTGATAATCCTGTCCTGCATAGTGGCGGCGGTGACCCTGGCCGCCGCGAGGAAGGCCGAGCTATGACCGCCCATACGCCCGCCATCATAAGCTTCGTCCTGTTCGCCGTAGCCGCGGCAGGCTTCCTCACCTGCGGCAACCTGGTGCGCATGCTGATGTTCCTGGAGCTCATGCTCAATGCCGCCAATATCGCTTTAGTGGCGCTAGGCCCGGCGGTGAAGTCCCAGGCTTATGTGGTCATGCTTTTCGCCATAGCCGCAGCCGAAGCCGGCGTGGGCCTGGCGCTTATAATCTCTCTTGCCTCGGCTTTTAAAACCCTGGAAGCCGGCGGCATTAAGGAACTTAAGGGGTAGTCACAAGACACAAGTTACAGGTCACAAGCCGGAACTTTATGAAGACTGTTAATTAGGGGCCAACTCTAAACTTGTGACTTGTGTCTTGTGACTGGTTCCTTGTGACTGGCAACTATTTTATGGAAGGAAATTATTATCCGCCGTTGAAATGGATGCTTCTGGCCCCACTGGCCGGCTTCGCGCTTAACGGGCTGCTGGGCAAAAAGCTGCTGGGCGAAAAGGCCGGCGGCGCGCTGGCTTGCCTGGCCATCCTCGTTGCTTTTATCTTCGCGGCCCTGTCCTTCGGCGACCTGCTCAACCTGCCGCCGGAGAACCGCCTGCTGCGCGACACGCTCTATAACTGGATCTCTGCCGGCACCTTCAGCATTGACGCGGCCCTGCGCTTCGACCCGCTTTCCGCAGTGATGGCGCTGGTGGTCACCGGGGTGAGCTTCCTTATACACATCTATTCCACGGGCTATATGAAGGGCGACGCCGGGTATCACCGCTATTTCGCCTACCTCAACCTCTTCGTCTTCTTCATGCTCACGCTGGTGCTGGCCGACAACCCGGTATTGATGTTCGTAGGCTGGGAAGGGGTGGGCCTCTGCTCCTACCTGCTGATAGGTTTCTGGTACGAGGACCAGCAAAAAGCCTCGGCGGGCAGGAAGGCCTTCATCACCAACCGCGTGGGCGACGCCGGTTTCCTTGTGGGCCTGATGCTGACCTATGCCCTGCTGGCCTCGCAGGGCGTTTTCGCCCTGGATTTCGCCTCGCTGGAGAAGAACGCGCCGCTCCTGTCGTCGGTCACGGTGCTGGGGATGGCCGCGCCCACGCTGATCTGCCTGCTGCTCTTCTTCGGGGCCACCGGCAAATCGGCGCAGTTCCCGCTCCATGTCTGGCTGCCCGACGCCATGGCCGGCCCCACGCCGGTATCGGCGCTGATACATGCCGCCACCATGGTGACGGCGGGCGTATATATGCTGGCCCGGCTGCATTTCCTCTACGAACTGGCGCCGGGGGCGCTGGAGCTGGTGATGCTCACCGGCTGCTTCACCGCTTTCTTCGCCGCCGTGATAGGCCTGGTGCAGAAGGACATAAAAAAGGTGCTGGCCTATTCCACGATAAGCCAGCTCGGCTATATGTTCATGGCCGCCGGGGCCGGGGCCTTCTCCGCCTCCGTCTTCCACCTTACCACGCACGCTTTCTTCAAAGCCCTGCTCTTCCTGGCCGCCGGCTCGGTCATACATGGTCTCCACGGCGAGCAGGATATGTTCAAAATGGGCGGCCTTAAAAAAGAAATGCCCGTCACCTTCCTGCTGATGGCCGCCGGCGCTCTGGCCATAGCGGGCGTGCCGGGACTTTCCGGCTTCTACTCCAAGGACCTGGTACTTGAAAAGGTCTTCGAGCACGGCGGGCCGCTGGTCTGGGCTATCGGAGCGCTTACAGCGGCCCTCACCGCTTTTTATATCACGCGCCTGTTCGTGCTCACTTTCCTGCGCTCAAAAAAGGGGGAGGGACAGGCGCATGAATCGCCGCTCTCCATGACAGTGCCCATGGCCGTGCTGGCCGTGCTCGCCGTCGCCGGGGGCTTCCTGCTCAAGGACCGGCTGCTCCTGTTCCTGGACCCGGCCTCCGCCGGCGCACACCAAGCGCCCGAAGCCGCACGCCTGATGGCCGTCTCGGTGGCGGCGGGGCTGGCCGGCATAGCCGCGGCCTTCGTGCTGACGGTCCCCAAAACGGCCGCGGCACTCAAGAGCGCCCTGTCCCCGCTGCACAGCTTTATCTTCCACAAGTTCTATGTGGACGAGCTCTACGGCTTCGCAATTTTTAAACCGCTGCGGCTCCTGTCCGACACGGTGCACCGCCTGGTAGACGCCGGGCTGATAGACGGCTTTATGGTCAACGGCACGGCCAAGGGTTCCTATGCCGCCGGCAAACTGCTGGCCAAAGTTCAGAACGGCCGGCTGGATTCCTATGCGCTGATCTTCGCCCTGGGCGTGGCGCTTATGCTTTTTTGGGTGATCTAATGGAATTTTTAAGCAATCCTCTTTCGGCCCTGATAATACTGCCAGCCGCGGCGGGCCTGGCCCTGCTCTTTGTGTCGGCGCGCAATACTACCCTGCTTAAGAACCTGGCCCTCGGGGCCTCGCTGCTGGTCTTCCTTGTCTCCCTCGGGCTTTATCTCGGCTTCAACCCCTCCCTGGCCGCCATGCAGTT
>PEXO01000174.1:0-8507 GCA_002779045.1 Elusimicrobia bacterium CG08_land_8_20_14_0_20_59_10
CACCACGTCCGTCTTTTTCTTTTTCACATAGTCCACCAGCAGTCCCTGGAAGGAGTCCACCTTGATGTTCTTCCTGCCCTTCAGCGCGGTCTTGAGCATGGCCACGCGCTCCTCCACGGTGAACATGTGTTTTTTGGCGCTATGCGCGAAAACGCTTACGATAACGCGGTCGAATATCTTCGACGCGCGCCCGATGATGTCCAGGTGGCCGAAAGTGACCGGGTCGAAACTGCCGGGATAAACCGCCGTTCTCATTTTCATATTAGCTGAATTATACTAATTTCGCCGGATGCCCCCTCTCCCGTAAATGTGGTATTATTTTCTTATGAAACGTCTATGCCTGCTGACACTGCTGACCTGCTGCGCCCCCGCCCTGGGCCAGGAACTCATCCCGTACGCCAACGGCAAGGCCTGGGGTTTCGCGGAGCCGGGCGGGAAAGTAATAATACGCCCCGCCTACTCTTACGCGGAACCTTTCAGCGAAGGCCTGGCGCTGGTGCGCACCGGGGTTTTCTACAGCTTTATAGATACGGCCGGCAAGCGGGCCGCCGCGGGGCGCTACCAGGATGCCGGTTCTTTCAGCGAAGGCTGCGCGCCCGTGAAGAAGAAGGGGAACTGGGGCTGCGTGGATAAGAACGGGAAACCGGCCATCCCTTTCGAATACGAGGCGCTGCTTCCTTTCCGCGAGGGGGCCGCTCCGGCAAAAAAAGACGGCCGCTGGGGCCTCGTTTCCCGTGCCTCCGGTGAATTCAAAGGCGGCAGGTTCGACGAGGTATACCAGGCGGGCGAAGGCGCGGCGCGCACGCGGCTGGGCGGCAAATACGGCTACATCGACCTGTCCGGTAAAGAGATACTGCCGCCGGTCTACACAGAGGCTTTTCCTTTCAGCGGCGGCTTCGCGGCGGCCAGGCTCGGAGAGAAATACGGCTTTATAGAGCGCAAGACCCTGGGCTTCAAGGAAAAGCCCTACCTTATGATAGGCCCTTACAGCGACGGGCTGGCGCATGCGCAGTCGCTCGCCGCCGAAGGGCGCTGCGGCTATATAGACGCGCAGGGCGAAGAAGTGCTCCCCTTCATTTTCACCATGTGCGCCTCTTTCGACGAGGGCCTGGCGCCGGTTTTAAAAACCCTTAACGGCGCCTGGGGGTACATAGACAAGACCGGCGCGGAAGTGATCGATTTCAAATACACCCAGGCCGGGAACTTCAGGAACGGCATAGCCCGGGTGGCAATAAAGAACTACTTCTTTTACATAGACCGCAAGGGCTTCGAGTACAGGAAGAAGTAACCCCGTTTTTCCCTTAAAAAATAAAGAGCCCGCGGAAACCCGTTTATAAGGGACCGCGGACTCGTTGATAGTATAGCAGAGCCTTCTTAGTTGTCAAGACCCCGGATCCGCCGTCAGCTCAGGCCGCTCCAGGAACTCCTGCGGCCTTTTTTCTTTTTTTCACGGAGGGAACGGGAAGCGTTCCGGGCACTGAAGAGTATAAAATGGAAGGGTCCGCAAGACGCCCGTTTATAAGGGCCGCGGACCCGTTAATAGTCTAGCAGAAATATTTTTATTGTCAAGACCCGTTTTTTTCCCGGCTTCAATCGCACCAGTTCATGTCCGGAGCTTTGAACAACCGCGGGCAGGGGCCGGTGTATGCCGCGGCCGCCGCCCTCGCCTCCGGAGTGTTTATGGCGCGCAGGGCCTTGCGAGCGCGCCAGTCCATGGCCTCGCCGGTAAAAGCCCACTGCACACGCTTGGGCACGCTCAGCCCGGAAATGCCTTCCAGGCCGGCCAGCGCCCCGCGCCGGCTTTCCGGCTCGGAGCTTCTGAGCAGGCGCACAAGCTCCGGCACGGCGGGAAGGGCTTCCGGCCCTATGCGCCCCAGCGCGGAACCGGCCAGCTTGCGGGTGACCGGGTCCGGGTCGCGCAGCGCCGCCGTAAGCGAATTTACCAGCGCGGCCCGCCCGGCGGCGTCCAGCCGGCCAGGCCTGTCCGAGCCGGGAAAGCGCTTCTGAAATGTTTTAGAGACCAGCGAGGACTCCAGCATCCTGCGCGCGGTATCGCCGAAGCCGGAGATGAACATGAAAAGTACTATAAGGACGACCACCGCGACAAGTATACTGACAACCCCCGAACCGCGGCGCACGTGCAGACCATTCATAGCTCAGCTCCTTAACAGATGACGTTGACCGCTCCCGGCAGCATCTCGAAGACCGCAGGCAGCATGCCGTCGGCCTCGCCGTCGATGTTAAGGCAGACCGTCGCGTCCGAATCCGCCCTGAGACAGCTTATCCGCCGCAGTGAAATACCCGGCTCGCTCAGATGCGTACCGCGGTACAGGCGGGGAAAATTCTTCCACAGCCTCAGGCGGCTCATATCGGAGACCAGCACCAGGTCGAATTTCCCGTCGTCCTCCCGGGCGGCAGGCGCCACCAGCATGCCGCCGCCCATCGAGGAAGTGTTGGCCACCACGCCCATATGGTAGCGCCCGGACAGGTCCGCTCCGTCGGCCTGCAGCTTCAGCTCTTTAGCCCGCGCTGTAAGAAGCATCCAGCCGGAGGAGACCGCGTACGAGAGAGTCCCCCCGAAGAATTTTCCCATGCGGTGTATATGGTGCGCTACGTCGCCGGCCAGCCCGAAGGCGGCCATGTTGATAAAGTGGCGCCGGCGCGGCTTTCCGTCCAGCCCCTGATAACTTATCCGCCCGACATCCACCGCGCGCCGGCGTCCCGCGGCTATCAGCTTCACGAGCTCAACCGCGCCGCGGGGATAGCGCAGATGGCGGGCGAGGTCGCAGCCCGAACCGGCCGGCCAGGCGGCAAGCGCCGCCGCGCGCCGCAGTTCCGGCGCAGCCCCCATCACGCCCTCCAGGACTTCGCTGAAAGTGCCGTCGCCGCCCACGGCCACCAGGCGCTGTGCGCCGTCTTCAAGCGCCCCGCGCGCGAGCTCCGCGGCATGGCCGCGCCGCTGCGTGCGCAGGCAGACGGCTCCCGGCAGAGCGGCGAGCGCGGCGGCCCCGCAGGAATTCCACACGGAGCCGGCGCGCCCGCTGCCCGCCGCAGGGTTAAGTATGAAAACCGCAGGGATCATCGCTTTCCTGTTCTGCCTGACCGTGTCCGCGAATGTGCGCCAAAAGAGAGGCGGCGCTTCGGAGCTTCCACCCCTGGCGCCGCCTTCGTTACTAACGTCGGAAACTATTTCCGCTTCGCTTTTTTCGCCGTTTTCTTCTTGGCGACTTTCTTTACAGCTTTCTTTTTAGCTTTTGCCATTTTGTTTTTATCTCCTTGCTCATTAATGAGCATTGTTTGATTGTATATCATGTCAAAAAAGAATGCAATAACTTTTTTTTAAAAAAACCGGTACGCGCGGATCTCTCAGCGTCAAACATCCGCATGGTCCGGGCGGGGCCGGCCATGCGCCCGCGCCGTAATAATCACGGGCGGAGAGCGGGTTTTTTACGTCGGAGGGGACTGAAATGATATTTCCCGGCCGCGCAAAAAAAATCCCCCCGCCGGTTTCCCTGCGGGGGGATTCGTCAAGCAAAAAGAAATATTATTTCTTTTTCTTGCCGGAATTCTTCATGATGGCGCGGGAGATGTTCCCTTTCTTATCGATGAAGTAGAGATAACCCTTTTCCTTCTTCAGGCCGGCCTTCACTACTTTCTTGGCCTTCCCGCCTTTCTTCTTGCCGCGGGCCATGACAGCGCAGGAGATGTCTCCGGCCTTGTCGATGAAATAAAGGAAACCCTTTTCCCGTTTAAGTCCTACTTTCTGTATCATTTCTGCCATTTTATGCTTCCTCCGTTATGCTTCCCCCCGCTTCTCGCCGGGGCAGAATTTAATCCCCGACGGGGATGTTGACTAAATATTACACTATCCCGACGGGTAATGCAAGAGTTTTGTCGGCGCCGGGTCAGGACGGCCGGGAATTATTTTTGCGGCGGCGCCGGCTGCGCGGCTGCCGGCTCCGGCAGGTGCGCGCCGAAGAACTCCGACACCCTGCCGCGGTACACTTCTCCGCCCACCTCGGCGCACTTAGCGTGCGAGGCCCCGGCTATTACCCACATCTGCTTTTTCTCCGACGGACACATACCAAAAAGCTCCCTGGCCTCGCCCAGCGGCACCAGGTCGTCGTTGTCGCCGTTTATGAACAGCGCGGGCATACGCACCCTGCCGATGTTATAAAGCGGGCTATAAGGCTCAGGATCGGTCTTCAGCTTGCGGCGCACGAAGAAGAGCGTCAGGGCCACCAGCGGGAAATACGGCGTCTTCAGCCTGTGCCAGCTCCAGTTGGCCACCACCCTCTCATAGGATAGGAAGGTATTCTCGGCGATCAGGCAGAGCAGTTCGGGATACTTGGCGGCGGCGAAGATGGCCACGGAGCCGCCCATCGAGGTACCGAAAACCCCTACCGACTCCGCGGCCTCCGGGCGGTTGACCTTGAGAAAATTATACGCCGCGTCGAAATCGCGCGTCTCCAGGTAGCCGACGCTTGAGCCCGCCCCTTTGCTTTCGCCCGAGGCGCGGAAATCGAAATAGAAAAGGTTAAAGCCCTGCTCCGCCATGAAATACGTATCGCGCAGCATCTCCCCGCGGTTGGAGCCCCAGCCGTGGCAGAAGATTATAGTGCGGCCCGACCCTTCGCCGGGAGCGGGGATGAACCAGCCGCGCAGCCACACGCCGTCGGCGGTGGCGAACTCCACCGTTTCGTAGGCCAGGCTGTACTGCTCGGGCGAAAAGACCACGGGGTTCTTGCGCGCGGGACGTATGATATTGGTGGTCTTGGAATAGGACGAGTAAACGGCAAGCGCCGAGATGGCGCAGACGGCGAAGATCACCCAGTTGAGGAGTTCGGCTTTATTCATAAATTCTTTGAGCTCCCGGAAAGCAGGCCCCTGAGGCCGAGCAGGTCGAAATAGTCGTAAAAACCGGTCCGGCGGCGGGCCGTCCAGGCAGCGGCCGTCAGCGCGCCCGCCGCGAACACCGCCCGCGAATGCGCCCTGTGGATCAACTCCACCCTTTCATGCGGGCCGGCATAGAGCACCGTATGCTCGCCTACAATATCCCCGGCCCGAACGCTCGTCACCGCCGGCGCCCGGCCGCCGCGCGCGGCGGCCACCAGCCCGGCATAGCGCAGCGCCGTGCCGGACGGGGCGTCCTTCTTGGCCTTGTGATGGACCTCGCTTATATGGATATCAAATCCCTTAAGGCGCCCCGCCGCCAGGGCGGCCAGCGCGAAAGTAAGGTTAACGGCGGGACTCATATTGGGAGAAAAAAAAACAGGAACGCGCAGCGAAGCTTTCTTCAGCGCGGCCAGGTCTACCTTCGAAAACCCGGTGGTGCCGGTTATAAAAGGCTTGCGGGCCCTCGCGCAGGCCGCGGCGAAAAAGCAGGCCGACGCCGGGGTAGAAAAATCAACCACGACATCCGCGCCAGCCAGCAGGCCGGGGAATTCCCGGGGAGCGGCCACCCCGGCGGCCGGCTTCGCATCCACCCCGCCGGCATAACTGAAACCGGCGTTCGCCTCCAGCTCCCGGCGCACGGCCAGGCCCATCCGCCCGGCGGCGCCGCATACCAGGACGCGTAAAACGCGGTTCTTCATGAATGGATTATAGATATTTACCGGGCCGCCCGTAAACCGGACACAAAGCGCCCCTATTCGCTTGACCCCGTATTTTTTGCTATTCTAATCCCGATGGCATACGCGCTTTCGGCGGTCATACTGCTGCTGCTTTTCGTGCTCGGCGCACTGCTGCGCAGGATTTACGCCATGCGCCTGGAAAGGCCCGCCCCCGGCAACGCCGCGCGCGATCTCTCCCTTAAGACCACCTGGAACAAGTTCGACGAACTGCTCACCAGCCTGCTGGCCATCCACGAGATAGGCATAGTGGACGCCGGCGCCATAAAGAAAGAGGATTTCTACCATACCGTGGTGGACTGCGCCTGCGACCTGATAAGCTCGCCGCGCGGCTCGCTGATGGTGTACGACCCGAAATCCGACGAGCTCCGGATAGTGGCCTCCCGTAATATTTCGAAGGAAGTGGCCGAGAACACGCATATTAAACCGGGGCTCGGCATAGCCGGCCGGGCCTTCCAGACCGGTGAGACCATCTTCGTGACGGACCCGCAGCAGAACAACCAATATAAGGATTATATTGGCAAAGAAGAGCAGAAGGACCCTTTCATAGCCATACCGCTTAAAGTAAAGAACAAACCCTTCGGCGTGCTGAACCTGCATCTCTCCCGGGAAAAAGAATCCTTCACCGATTACGACCTGAAGTTCCTCACGCTGCTGGCCGGCGAGACCGCTATTACCCTTGAGAACATAAAGCTCTATGAAAGCCTGGAGAGCTTCTACCTGGAGATGGTGCAGACCCTGGCCCGCGTGATAGACGCCAAGGATTCCTACACCGGCGACCATGCCGGCCGCGCCCGCCTGAAAGCGCGCCGCCTGGCGCAGGAACTGCATATCCCCGCCCAGATGCAGCGCTACGTGGAATACGCCGCGCTGCTGCACGATATAGGGAAAATAGGCGTGGACGGCGCGATCCTTTCGAAACCGGGCAAACTCACCCAGGGGGAGTACGATGAAATAAAAAAGCATCCCTCCATCGGCTACCAGATCCTGTCCCCTATACATTTTCTCGGCCCGGTGGCGCAGATGGTGCTCTATCACCAGGAATGGTTCAACGGCATGGGCTACCCCGAAGGCCTGAAAGGCGAGGAGATCCCGCTGGGCGCCCGCATAGTGGCCACCATCGACGCCTGGGACGCCATGATGAGCGACCGGCCCTACCGCAAGGCGCTCAGCCGCGAGATAGCCGAAAGCGAACTTACGAAGGGCGCGGGCAAACAGTTCGACCCGCAGGTAGTGGAGGCCTTTCTGCGCCTGGAAAACGCGGACTGGCCCCAGACGGAGTAGGCGGCCGTGCTTTTAATAGTTCCCACCCCCATAGGCAACCTGAAGGATATCACCCTGCGCGCGCTGGACGCCCTGCGCGACGCCGACGCCGTGTTCTGCGAGGACACCCGCCGCACGCTCACGCTGCTGACGCATTTCGGTCTGAAGAAGAAACTTTTCCGCTATAACGAACACGACGAACGCTCCCTGGCCGGGGCGATGGCCTGGCTGCGCTCCGGTAAGACCGCCGCGCTGGTCACCGACGGCGGCTCCCCCTGCATCTCCGACCCCGGCCGCAGGCTGGTGGCGCTGGCCCGGTCCACCGGTGTAAAAGTAACTGTCCTGCCGGGACCTTCCGCCGTGACAGCCGCGGCCGCGGGCTCGGGCCTGCCCGCCGACTCTTTCATCTTCCTCGGCTTCCTGCCGCGCTCGCGCGGGAAGATGATTAAGGCGCTGACCGCCGCTTTCTCACTGCATAAGACGGTGATACTCTTCGAATCCCCCCACCGCCTGAAAAAATTCCTTGCGCTCGCGCGCGAAACCTTCGGCCCCGGACTGACGGCCATGGTCGCCCGCGAGATAAGCAAGGTCTACGAAGAATGGACCGGCGGGAAGATAGACGACGCGATAGCCGCGGCCCAAGCCGCCGGCGAAGTGCGCGGCGAGGTGGTGGTGCTGCTGCGCCCGCCCGAATGCCGCGACGCCGGCGAAGAGGATCCCGGGGAAGACGACCCCGCAGCCGACCCCTCGCCCGCATGAAGCTCCTTTTCGTCTGCACCGGCAACACCTGCCGCAGCGTGCTCGCTCACCGCTACGCCGCCCGGCTCGCCGCCGAAGAAAAACTCAAAGTTCATGTCTCCTCCGCCGGCCTCGCCGCGAACAAAGACATCCCCCAGCCGCAGATAGTAGCCGACCTGCTGGCCAAAGAAGGCGTAAAAGACCTCAAGAACATCCCCGTGATGCTGACCGGCAAAATGATAAAGGGCAATGACGTGGTCCTGGCCATGACCGCCGCCCACAAGGAAGAGATAATCGCGCGCTATCCCCGCGCCGCCAAAAAGACATACCTATTGGCGGACTACGCCGGCTTCGGCAAAGACGACATCCCCGACCCCTACGGCCTCCCCGACGTTTTTTACTTCACCATCTTCAGAACCATAAAAGCCGCCGTAAAAGCGGTGCTCAAAAAGCTTAAAAAGAAGTAGAATAAGTTTAAGGTTTTTTTGCCTTGGAGGGGCGGCAACATTCAGTTTTTCAGCAAGCGATAATTAAGGAGAATAATATGTACGATGAAATAAAGAAGTCCGACCCGCAACTTTACCAGTCCATAAAAGGCGAAGTGCTCCGCCAGCAGAACAACCTCGAACTCATAGCCTCCGAGAACTACACCTCCAAAGCCGTCCTCGAAGCCCTCGGGAGCGTCCTCACCAATAAATACGCCGAAGGCTACCCCGGCAAGCGCTATTACGGCGGCTGCGAACACGTAGACATCGCCGAAAAACTCGCCATCGACCGCGCCAAGAAGCTCTTCGGCGCCGAACACGCCAATGTCCAGCCCCATTCCGGCACCCAGGCCAATATAGCCGCCTATCTTTCCCTCATCAACCCCGGTGA
>PEXO01000174.1:8554-11308 GCA_002779045.1 Elusimicrobia bacterium CG08_land_8_20_14_0_20_59_10
GCCACCCCCTCAACTTCTCCGGCAAGTACTTCAAAATAATCACCATGAACGTCAACAAGGACACGGAACTCCTCGACTACGAGGAAATGGAAAAACTTATAGAGAAGGAGCGTCCCAAGCTGATCATGGCCGGCGCCTCCAACTATTCCCGCCGCTGGGACTGGGCCCGCATCAAGAAAGCCGCCGACACCTGGAAATGCTTCCTGGTCACCGACATCGCCCATTATGCCGGCCTGATAGCCGCCGGCATCTACCCCTCCCCGGTGGAATACGCCGATATAGTGACCACCACCACGCATAAGACCCTGCGCGGCCCGCGCGGCGGCCTGATACTCTCCAGGGCCGCCTATGCCAGGACCGTGGACCGCACCAACTTCCCCGGCAACCAGGGCGGCCCGCTCATGCACGCCATAGCCGCCAAGGCCGTCTGCTTCAAAGAGGCCCTGTCGCCGAAGTTCAGGGAATACCAGACCCAGGTCCTGAAGAACGCCCGCAAGCTCTCGCGCGAGATGCAGGCCCGCGGCTACCGCATAGTCTCCGGCGGCACCGACTGCCACCTGCTGAGCGTGGACCTGCGCGCCAAGAACATAACCGGCCTGGACGCCGAGAAGGCGCTGGACAAGGCCGGGATAACGGTGAACAAGAACACCATTCCCTACGACCCCCAGAAGCCCATGATAACCAGCGGCATACGCATAGGCACGCCCGCCGTCACCACGCGCGGCCTGAAAGAAAAGGACATGGCGGCCGTGGCAGCCTTCATAGACGAAGCCGTAAAACACCATGCCGATGAAAAGGCCCTGAAAGGCATAAAGGAACAGGTAAAGACGCTGTGCGCCAGGTTCCCCATATACCCCGGCTTCGAGAGCTGACCCCCGGAGCCGTTAAAAAAAGCCGCGCCCCCGGCGCGGCTTTTTTATCCCCGCGCGCCGCAATTTATTCTTCTTGCCACCCATTGACCATACTTTATGAAAACAGGACCGAGATCAGCGCGTCATAATCCCCGCGCCGTCTTGCCTGCGTCAATGCCGCTATGTATTTTTGCCGCCGTTTGCGCGGCTCGTTCTTTAACGCCCTTCCCCATGTCGGTATTTCAAACCGGCGGCGCCGGCAGATCTGCTCGGTAATGATGCGGCCAAACCTGCCATTGCCGTTCGTGAACGGGTGTATGGTCTCCAGCCTTTCATGGAAGCGCGCCGCTAATTCCTTGCCGGGAATTGAGCCTGCGGACAGCCAGAATTCCAGGTCTTTTTCCAGTTGGTAGAGCTGGGGCCAGATTTCATGCGGCAATTTGAAGTCCGGGTTCGCCAACTCGTGCGTTCTGATCTTTCCGGCCCAGCTCCAGACATTCCCAAAAAGGTTCTTATGCAGCTTTATCCAGAAGCCGTAGCTGCACGGGTCGCTTTTTTGCCTGGCAAGCCAGCTTAGCCCTTTGGCGATGTTGTCCTCCTCATATTCGTCAAGTTCACCTACGGTCTGAATGGTCTTTATCCTGAGCCCTTTTTGAAGTTCAGGAGGAAGCGGCGTTTGGCCGTCGCGGTCCTTAAAAAGGAAATCGCTCACCAAATATCCCCTTTTGCAAGAAGCTCCCCGGCGATGCGCTCAATGCGGTCCTTGATGTTTTCAGAAACCCTTTGATCTTCCAGTGTCATATGAACATCCGCTTCGCGTACTATCCGGGCCGCTTTTATGGCTGCTTTCTCCTTTAGAAAGTCATTCAGCCCACGCTTGGGAACGATCGCGCAGACAAATTCGCAGTCCATTGCAGCGGCTATCCTTCGCATAGTCGCAAGTGTAACCTTGCCGGCCGTTTCCCGCTTTTCTATTTGTTGAACGGTCGCCTGCGACAGCTTGGCTGCGCCGGCTAAAGTGCCAAGCGTCATACACATGGCGCGGCGTATGTAACCTATCCAACCGGTTCGGATATCGGCTTCTTTTGCAAAACCGCGCAGATTTTTTAAGCGCCTTTCTATCTGCTTCATGGCTAATTTCTCAGGTAGTTTCATAACACTCCTTTAATGCTTATATGCATATATTATTTCATTTTAATATATGTATAGGCAACTTCAACTCATCTAAAATGTTACCGAAACATGGCGCCCTTGAAAAGGGGGCCGGAGTCTGGTAGACTATGGTGGGAAGCTTGCCGGGACAGGGGGGATAATGAAAAAAATTCTGAAGGCCGCAGTGGTGCTGGCTTTTTGCTGCCGGACGGCGAACGCGGAAGTGCCGTCCCAGATGAATTTCCAGGGGCGCATAGAGCTGCCCGCCGCTGAAATTAACGCGGACGGCAATGTGGGCGATAAAGACAATAGCCGATCCATGCCTTTTACCGGCACCGGCCGGTTCCGGTTCGCCATAGTTTCAAGCACCGGCGCCATCTTCTGGACAAATGTCCCGGATGAGTTCATAGTCCCGCCCTCCGAAAGCGTTTCAATCCCGGTCAATGACGGTATTTTTAATGTGGCTCTGGGCGATCCCGCGCTGGGGATGCCGCCTATTAACCCCGGGATGTTCAGCGGGGCGGACAGGTTTTTAAGGGTGTTCTTCCAGGGCGAAATAATAAAAGGCAATAAAACAAAACTTACCGCTGAGCGGGAATTGCTCCCCCCGCAGAAGCTGCTGACCGTCCCCTTCGCCTTCCAGTCCGCCGTAGCCCAGCAGGCGATTGACAAGCAGACCATAGGCACATTGCTTGCCGGCGCCACGGTATACGGCCAGTTCGCCATAGCCCAGAACGCGGTGATTTTGGGG
>PEXO01000151.1 GCA_002779045.1 Elusimicrobia bacterium CG08_land_8_20_14_0_20_59_10
GCGCCAGCGGCAGCACCACGTTCATCGGCGTGCCGCCGGGCATGTCGATAAGGACGATCAGCCCGTCCGCCGAGCTCATGTCCGCTATGGCCGCGGCGACCGCTTCCTTTACGCGCTCAAGCGTCATGCGCGTGGAAATTGAAACGTTCCTGAGCCCGGAATTTTGCGCCCCCACTATGCCTTCGGCGGCCTCTATCAGGTAGGCGCCGAATTCGCCGTGAGTGATGACGATAATGTTTATCATAAGCCGATGTTAAGCCGCAAGTCACCAGACACAAGCCCCAGGTTTTCAGGTATTATCTGACTTGATAGTTTTAATACAATTTCCGGCCTGCGACATGCGACTTGAAACCTGTGACAACGCGCACCACGCGTTATTTCCTGATATCGCGATGATACTCCGAGATCGAAAATCCGCCCGCCGCCAGCCTGCCCGCGATCTCCCCCGCCACATAAACGCTGCGGTGCCTGCCGCCGGTACAGCCTATGGCGATGGTCAGGTAGGACTTCCCCTCTTTGATGTAAAGCGGCAGCAGGCTTATTATCTGGCTGGAATAATTCTTTAAGAAGGCGCGGAACCCCGGCTTGCCGCTCAGGTAGCGGCCCACCGCGGCGTCCAGCCCCGTTTTGGTCTTCAGCGAAGGGATATAATAGGGGTTGGGCAGGAAGCGCACGTCCATAACTATGTCCGCGTCCAGCGGGATGCCGTACTTGTAGCCGAACGAGATGACGGACAGCTTCATTTCCGCCGTATGGCGCAGTTCCAGGGCGCCGGAAATTATCTCCTTAAGCTCCCCCAGCGCCAGCTTGGAGGTGTCGATGACCTTGTTGGCGCGGGCCTTCAGGTCGCAGAGTATGCGGCGCTCCTCCTTGACGGCGGCGGCGATATTCTTGCCCAGCGGGTGGCGGTGCCGCGTCTCGGAGAAGCGCTGCATAAGCACCTCGTCGGAAGCGTCCAGGAAGATCACCTTGTAATCCAGGCCCAGCTTGCGCAGGTTTTCCATCGTACGGATAAAATCCTTGAGAAAACGCCCCTCGCGGATGTCTATACCCAGCGCGACGTTCTTAAGGTAGCGCCTGTCTCCTATCAGCCCCGCGAACGACGGGATCAGCGAAATAGGCAGGTTGTCGACGCAGTAGAAGCCCAGGTCCTCGAACGACTTGAGGGCCTGGCTTTTGCCCGCGCCGGACATGCCGGTTATTATGAACACTTTCCCGGAGATATTTTTTTTCATAACAAGCCGCAGTTCCCGGCGGACCGCACCGCCGCTATTTCTTCCCCATATCGCGGATAAGGCTTTCGTTGAGCTTCTTAGCCGTAAAATACCCCTGATTCTTCAGGCGCTGGTTCAGCGCGGCCACCTCTATCAGCACGGCCAGGTTCCGGCCCGGGGTCACCGGCAGCCGCAGCGAGGGCACCGGCACGTCGAGTATCGTTTCCTCGGCGACGGCCAGCCCGGTGCGGTCGTAG
Organism: Elusimicrobia bacterium CG08_land_8_20_14_0_20_59_10; assembly: GCA_002779045.1. GTDB lineage: Bacteria > Elusimicrobiota > Elusimicrobia > Elusimicrobiales > UBA9959 > UBA9959. The sequence continues at coordinate 1,472 of PEXO01000151.1, forward strand.
TTCCCGAGCGATACGGAGGTGACGCTTTCCAGCTTCACGTGCATCTCTATCAGCGATTGGTCCATTATCGAGCCCACGCCGAAAAGTATCTCCACGTCTATTATGCCGAGGCCGCGCACCTCCATATAATGCTTTATGTTCTTGGGCGAATTACCCACCAGCATATAGCCTATGCGCCGCTTCACCTCCACCACGTCGTCGGCTATCAGGATATGCCCGCGCTTGAGCAGCTCCAGCGCGCATTCCGACTTCCCCACGCCCGAATCGCCCTGTATCAGCACACCCAGGCCGTAGATATTCACCAGCACGCCGTGCAGGTACGCTATCGCCGCCAGCTGGTCGTCCAGGTAGATAGTGAGCTCGCGGATGAACATGGAGGTATCGAAAGACGTGACCAGCAGCGGGATGCCCGCCTTCGCGCAAGCCTGCCTGAGCGCCGGCAGGGGCTTCACCCCGCCGGTAACGATGACGCAGGGGATCTCCGGCACGGAGAACATCTTGTGCAGGTTCGTAAGAACCTTCCGCGGGTCCTCCTTGATGCAGTAGGCGTATTCGCCCTGGCCTATTATCTGGATGCGTTCCGCGCGGAACTGCTCCATGTGCCCGGCTATCGCCAGCCCGGGGCGGTTTATCTCGCTTACGGTGATGCGGCGGCCCATGTCGCGCGCGGCGGACACGGCTTTAAGGCCCAGGATCTTTCCCCGGGACTTGAGGAGTTCCTTTACGGTAAGGGATTTGACTTCCTTTTTTCGTGTTTGGGTGTTTTGATTTGTCATCATTGGACAGGACACAGCGGACGCCGCGGCCGTGCGCGCCGGCCGCCTGAAAACCGGGACTGAAACCCGGAGCTAAAGAGCGGGCGGCCTGCCGCTCTTCAGCGCTTCGGAGCTTCGGCGCCGGCTTAGTACGGAGCCCGCGCACACGTCTTCCGCCGCAGTCGGGCGGTTTGCGGGCTATTTCTTTACCGGCTGAAGCAGGCCGTAGGTGCTGTCAAGGCGCTTGAAGACCACCTGCAGCTGCCTGGAGCCCTTCTCCTGGTAAAGCCAGAAGTTATAGCCCAGCTTCTCCATCTCTATGACGGCCTCTTCCTTGTTCATCGGCTTGAGCGGCACGTCCTTCACCACTGAAAAGCGTATCTCCGGGCCAAGCAGGGTGGTGAACTCGTCAAGCCCCACGGTTTCAGCGGCGTGATGGTCGGTGAAGCGGTCCTTGTATTTTTTTACCTGTATCTCTATCTTATCCATCACCTTGTCTATGGCGGAGTACATCTCATCGGTGCTGGCCGCCGCCTTCATCGTCTGATGACCGGCATGGAGCACCACTTCCGCGGTGTGGATCTTCTTCTCCACCGAAACTATAACCTGGACCCAGACTATATTATCAAGATATTCGTGAAGTTTCTTTATCTTGGTCTCAATAAAATCCTTGATAGGTTTGGACATCTTTATTTTTCTGGCCACGATGTGTATTCTCATTACTTCCTCCAGGAAGAAACCGCCGACTTTCCCGCCTATTGGGCGGAAATCTTCTATATTAATGATAATTTATTAAATTTAGAGCGTCTTTTCAATGCTTGCGTAGTGCCGCGTCTGCCGACTGCCGACCGCTATCTGCTGCCTAGCCCGCCCAGCTGCCTAGCCGCCCGGCCGCCCGCTGTGCTATCATTATCCTGATGCTTATCGAGGCCAGGGGCATAGAAAAGATCTTCCCGGCGCCGCCCCTGAGCGGCGGGGAGGGGCTGCGCGCGCTGGCGGGCGCGGACTTGGAAGCCGGTCCGGGGGTTTTAGGGATAGAAGGACCGAACGGCTCCGGGAAAACCACCCTCTTAAAGATACTGGCCGGGATACTGCGGCCGGACTCCGGCGAAGTGCTTGCCGACGGCCGCCCCGAACCCCCGCGCCGCCTGCGGGCCCTGGCCGCTTTCTGCCCCGCCAGCCCGCGTGGCTTCTACTTCCGCATAAGCGCCATCGAGAACCTGCGTTTTTTCGGGGCGCTGGCCGGGAGCTCCCCGGAAGACGCGGCCGCGGCGGCGGCAAAGTTCGCCCCCCGCCTGGGACTTTCGGGGACCGATCTCGGGCGGCGCTTCGACAGGCTGTCCGAAGGCAATATGCAGAAGGTCTCGCTGCTGCGCGCCCTTGCAAGGCGGACGCCGGTGCTGCTGCTGGACGAGCCTTTCCGCGGCCTGGACGCGGCCGCCCGCTCGGGGCTGCTCGCCATCCTCAAGGAGCTCTCCCCGGCGACAGCCATACTCATCGCCAGCCACGACGAACACTTTCTCCGGGAAGCGGCGCCGCGCACCCTGCGCCTGTTCCCGGCCGGAGGGGGAGCAGGAAGATGAACACGCTTCGCGTAGCGGCCGCCTTCCTGCGCAAAGATTTCCTGGCGGAGACCAGCTACCGGCTCTCCTTCGCGCTTGGCGCGGCGGGAACTCTCTCCGGCATACTTATTTTCTATTTCATCGACAAGCTGTTCGGCGGCGCCATGGCCGCCCATCTTACTCCGTATGGAACGGGGTATTTCCCCTACGTGTTCACCGCCACGGCCTTCTTCGGGTATATCGGCACGGGGGCCGGCGCCTATTCGGAGCGCCTGCGCCTGGAGCAGGCCCAGGGCACGCTGGAGGCGGTGCTCTCCACACCCGTGACCACCGGCTCTTTCCTGCTGGCGCTCACGGCCTGGAACTTTCTCTTCGCCACCTTCGAACTGCTCGTCTACGCGCTTTCCGCCGTCTTCATCTTCAGCCTGGACCTGTCCGCGGCCAACTGGCCGGCGGCCGCGCTGGTCTTCTTCCTTTCGGCCGCCTGTTTCGCTTCGCTCGGCATCCTGTCTTCCTGTTTCGTGATGCTGTTCAAGCGCGGCAACCCGCTGGCCTGGGTGCTGAATAATTTCGAAGGGCTTCTGGGCGGGGTCTATTTCCCCGTGACGCTGCTGCCGCCATGGCTGGCGGCCGTCTCGGATATCCTGCCGGTCACTTACGCGGTACGGGCTTTCCAGCTGACCGTGCATAAGGGCGCCGGGCTGGGCGCCGTAAAAGGCGACCTGCTGGCGCTGGTGCTGTTCGACGCCGTACTGATACCGGCCGCAGTCTATCTTTTCCACCTGTCCACGGAGCGGGCGCGCCGCAGCGGCACGCTGGGCCAGTACTGATCATTTCACGACAAGCGCGTAATGCGTGCTGAAAGGCGCGGACGCGGAATAGAAACGATTCTTCTCACCGCAGGAAACGGTCCGTGCCTCCGTTTTTTCCCAGCCGCCTTTTACAAGATAATAGAGAACAGGCTCGCCCGCCGGAGGATCTTTCACAAGTGAGAAAACGAATTTAATGTTTCCGTTCAGCCCGCCCGACATGGACAACAGCTGCCAGGCCTTAAGCGGCCCGGACGGCACGGGGAATTTTTCCAGGAGGGTTTTAGGAAGCGAGCCCTCGGCCAGGGTCACGGCCGCCCGGCCTTCGCCGTGCATAAGCGTTATGAAAGCAAGCGAAACTATAGAACCGTTCTCAAAAAAGGGTTCCGGGGCGGCTTGCCGCTCCCGGCCCTGGGCCGGTATCCCGTCGGACGCCTGATCTCCGGCGGGCGAACTGCCTGCGGCATCCGCCCCGGCGCCGGCGGCCGAAGCTTTTACCAGGTAGGTTATGCCGCGCTGAGAGACAACAAGCGGCTTCTGCTCGAAACTCAGGGCCAGCGTGTTTGCAGACGACAGGGCGTTGGCCGCCGGGACAACTTCGCCCCGCTCTTTAAGCACAGGCGCCTTAGGCGCCAGGAACCGCAGGGCGGCCGACAAGCGGTGCGTATTACCCAGGTCCCCGAACGGCGAGAGCGCGTAATCAAAGCTGAAGCGGCCCGACACGAATCCGAACCCCATAGAGAACCCGGACCAGCCGCCGGATTCGTTACCGTGCTGACGATAGCGGTAACCGGAGCGGAGGAACAGCTTCCCGCCCAACTGCTGCTCAAGGCCAACCGCCACGGAAGGATAGTTGTCTATGGGTTTGGAAACATCGAGCGACATTAAAAGGCTCTTCTCATAAAGCCTGCGGCTAAGCCCCGCCTTGAAGGTAAGGGGCAGGGGAAAACGTTTGTCGATAAATTTTATCCCGGGCCCAAGGTTCTGCGCAGCGAAGCCGGCAGTAACCCCGCGGCCGAACAAGTCAAAATCATAAAGCATACCCAGGTCCAGCGCCGCGCTTGAACCGGACTCAGTATCTATGCTCTGGCGTATAAACTTAAGCGCCGCTCCGATCTTAAGGTCCCGGCTGTAATTAAAGCCGTAACCGAGAGAAAGCGCAAGATCATAAGCCCGGAATTCCCCCTCCATGGGCGAGATCGGATTCAAAGGGTCGGACTCATAATCCCCGCTGCGCCGCTCAAGGTCCTTACCGGTGTAAAGATAATTCATCGAAAGCCCCATCACCCCGTTTTTCAGGCGGCCGGGAAAGAACCTTATTCCGGAGCCGGGGAAGTTGTAACCCATATACTCCTGGCTTAAACCTGCGAAATACTCGTTATGCGTAAAGACAAGCGTCTTATCCTCCACTACGGCAAGGCCGGCCGGGTTCCAGAATAGGGCATAAGGATCCCCGGAAATGGCAGTATAGGCGCCCCCCATGGCCACGGCCCGCGCCCCCACCCCTATCTTAAGGAACGTGGCCGAAGTGGAACCGGCGGACGGATATATCTTCGCCGCGTAAAGGGTGAATGGTAAAGAGCAAAGGGCAAGAAAAAACAACAAGGCTGCCTCTAAAGGCATCCGTCTCTTTTTCCAGCCGCCATTCCCGCAAGGTAAGCTTCTCATAAAATTCTCTTTTACCTGCAACGCTTCCCTCTTTACTCTTTACTCTTTACTCTTTACCCTTTACTATCCCTAATGTATTATCGCCAGTTTTTTTGTTATCTTTTTCGAGCCCGCGGCGCTGGCGGCCTCGACGATATAAATATATACGCCGCTCGCTATGTTCTCTATGTTCCACTGTATTTCCGATGTTACCCCGGCCTGGCACCCGGCTTTTTCGAACTTTGCCACTTTTTCCCCGGCCACGTTATAAACGTCAATTTTAACGAACGCCTCGTAGGCGGGCTTGAATTTAAAAGTCAGTATCCCCCCTTTGGCGGGATTGGGATAGGTATAGACCAGGTCAGCGCTGATCAGCGCCCCGCTGGGCACGTACTCCATGACGCGGAACAGCGAGAAATGGCTGACCTCCGCCGCAAGGGTGTTATTCGCCTCGTCGACACGGGAGGTATCCAGCAGCAGCCAGGTGTCCCCGGAGCCCGCGGAGGCGGTGTACATTCTCAGGTTCTTCTCGTTCATTCCGGCGATGTCGGAATCCGCGTAGGGCAGCACCACCTGCACGTTCTTTACCAGCGTGATGCTGGGTGTCGAGAATTTTATCTCATAGACCACGGAGGTAGGCTTGACCCCGGAATTAGCCTTCACCCGCGCCAGCGGCTGATAACCTGATGGATCGACCTTCTGCATGATAATATACGCGTTCTGTGAAATAGCGTCCCTGGGGATGATCACCTGCGCCCCGTCCTCCAGCCTGAGGCTCCCGCCCTGTCCGGAGTCCAGGAAGCGGTAATTGTCGGCCGAGATAGCGGACGACTCATTTGAAAAAACGGAATTATTCGTGGAGTCGTAAGCCGCGACTGCATAGTAGAACCGCATATTATCCGGCGCGTCATTATCCTTGTACGTCTTAACCCCTTTGCCTACGCAGGCATAGGGCGCGGTGGAGGAAAAGGCCCCGCTTGAAAGGCCCCGGTATATCTTGTAACCGTAAACATCGTTCGCCCCGGTCCCGTCATCAGGGGACATAGCCCAGGAAAGCGTCAGGCTGCCGCCGGCGTCTCCCGGGGTATCGGCTGCGGCAAAGTTCGCCGGGGCCCCCGGCGGAAAAAGATCGCGCAAGGCCCAACTGTCCGGCATGTTCGAAGTCGCACTCAGGTTCGGAATAAGATCGGCGGTTCTCAAGGCGAAATAATAGGTGACACCGCCGAAAAGCCCGCTTACGATCTCAGTCTCAGTCGTTCCCGCGGCGCCTGAAACCGCCCGCGCGCTCTTCCACACGGCCGCGACAGCGAAATCAAAAGAGGCGGCGGTGGAATATCGTATATCGTAAGACGCGGCCGTCCCGGTCATATCGTCATTGCCGGGCGCGGTCCAGGCCAGAAGTACCTGCCCGCCGGCGGCCCCGGGCGCCGCCGAAAGATCTACGGTCCGCGCGGGGGTGACGGCGTCGCTGGCCGGGTTATTGTTCACGGCGGCGGCGGCCGCGGTACTAGAATCCGCCGATTCCACCCAGCCATCCCAGGCCCTCACTTTGTAAGTGAACATGCTGCCGGTCACCGCCGTCAGGTCAGTGTAGGCGGCCGCGCCGGGGCTTGCCAGCAGCGCGAAAGCGCCGCCGGTACTTCTGTACACATTGTAAGCGGAGGCGCCGGCGCAAGGCAGCCAGACGAGTTCAATAGTATTGCCGCTGTCACCCGGCCTGTCGGCGGCCCTCAGCCCGGCGGGGGGCAGCGGAGGGTGATTCACCCGCACACCGACTTCCGCCGTATTATCGGTGGAAACGGACTCGGCTTCCAGCATCGTCAGCCTTATAGTGTAGAGCCCGTTCGCAAGTCCCCCGGTGTTCCAATAACCCAGCAAGCCGCCCTCGATATCAGCCCCGGGGGCAAGCGCGGCCGAGCTTATCTGCACCGGGTTTTCCGGATCCGTCTCCGGCGCATATTCCAGAATGTAGCCGGCAAGGGCCGGGGCTCTCACAAAGCCCCTGACCGTCGCGGTGTCCTGTATTATTTCCTGTGTTTTTGGATATGAGATGGCGGCGGCTTTGGCGGCCCTATAAGCGGTTAAACTGCCGCCCATGGTCCCTATATAGATATAGCCGTTGGAAATGGCGGGCGAAGTATAGGAAGGCGCCGCTAAATTAATTTCCTGCTTCGTCACGCCGGAGGAGCTTATCGCCACCAGTCTCCGGTCGGCCGTCGGGGTGTAGAGGATATCGTTGGCCATTGAAGGCGCGGCGGGATAGCCGAACAGCGAGGTGTTCCCGAGCGAAGGAGTGCCGCCCCAGACCGATTCCAGGGAAGACATGGAAAGCGCAAAAAGGCCGTGAGGAACGGTTCCCGCTCCGTAAAATATCTTATCCCGGGCAAGCACCGGGGAGGTAACCTCCATTTCTATAGTGCCCTGGTCCGCCGGAAACGGTTCAAAAGTGCCGGTCACATTTCCGATGGCGGCGTTCAGCCGGTAGAGTTTTCCCGTCTCACGCGACGGAACGGCATAGACGGACGGGCTGGAAACCCCGATCGAGACTATTCCGAAAAATCCGGAGCTGGGATGTTCCCAGACGGCGGCATGCGAAACCGGATCTACCGCATAGGCCTTCCCGTCATTTGAACCGAAGAATATCGTGTTCCCGTCGGTCGAAGGAGAGGAGTCTACCGGCTGTCCGGCCTGGTAGCCCCACAGATACTCCCCTGTTCGCGCATTAAAGACCTTAAGCTTTTTTTCCGGGATCCCGGTCCCGACATACACTTTTCCTTCAAGAACAAGCGGGGAGGAAAGCGCGCCGGCGCCCAGAGCGGCGCTCCAGATAACGTCCCCGGTAAGCCTGTCAAGCGCGTATAAGTTCCCGTCTTTTGAGGGAACAAAAACCGTACCGCTTGAAACCGCCGGAGTCGCGTCCACCCAGTTATCGGTGGAATAATCCCACAGCAGCTCCCCTGTTATGGCGTTCAAAGCGTAAACGCTGTCCGACCGTCCCCCCACGTAAACTATGCCGTCATAAACGACCGGACTCGATGTGACATCGCCCTGCACCTGGAAGCTCCATGCCTGCGTCAGCGGGGGATAGGCCAGTTCCGCGGTAAAACCGGTGCGCGCGTTGTTGCCCCGGAAAACAGGCCAATCTGCGGCATAGACCGCAGCTCGCGGACCGCAAGCTACAAGTATCATAACAACGCAAAGGGTCCGGAGGAACCCGGCCTCTGCCGCTTTTATCCTGCCTTCGTGGTTTTTCATATAAACTTGCCCGTTATTTGCTCATGACCGCTGTTTAAGGATCCGCACGGCCTACGGCCCGATACTTATCATATAGGTTTTCCCGTCGCTTGCGCCTATCACAAGCGTATTGTTATCGGTATCCAGGACAGGAGAGCCCTTTACCGCCCCGCCCACCGCCACCGGCCATTCATCCCTCAGCGCCCCTGTATTGGCGTCAACGGCGTAGATATAGCCCTCCAGCGTACCGAAATAGGCGTAGCCGCCATAAACCACGGGCATGCTCCGTATGGAGCCCCGGGCCTGGAATTTCCAGATCAGGCCGTCGGGCGCACCGCTTGAAGCGTCAACCTTATAAAGAGCCCCGCTGTCATCCCCGAAAAACGCGTATTTTTTATCCAGTGAAGCTATCCAGGGAGTTGAATAGATCGGGCTGAGCGGACTGGTAGTAAAATCGCCCCAGTTCGCCGGCAGGGTTGTCAGGTTCGAAGAGGTTCTTGCATAGAGTTTCCCGTCCCTGGAAGTGAAATAAAGGTTATTATTCGCACCGCCCCAGCCGGAATCGAAATACGGCGAAGAGTCTATGACGCCGCCTGTCGGGTATTCGCTCGTCACTACCCCGTCGGTGCTTCTGAACTGCACCATCTTCCAGTTCTCAAGCCCCACCCAGCCGGAGTTCACCCCCGGCGTCCACTCGTCTATCGCTATCGTCCCGACAACCGGACTGTTTATCGCGGCATCAAAGGTCCAGCCGGCGCAGTTAGCGCCATCGGCTTTGTTAATGCAGTAGATCTTGCTGTCGCTGGCGCCGAAATAGAGCTTATTCCCGGACTGCACCACGCCCGAGCGTATCTGGACACCGGCGCCTATACTTCTTTTTGAAGGCCAGGCCTCGGAAACATAACCCCCGTTGTCCCGTATCTTGTAAAGGTCGCCGCCATCAGTGGCAAAGTAGATATACACCCCGCCCCCTTCCTCTTCCACCCAGGGCGCGGACCTTATAGGAGAAGCCGGGGCGGTGTTGAAGGTCCACTTCGGCGCGCCGCCGGTGAAATTAAACGCCCGTATCGCGCCGTCGATGCCCGGGGAATAATAAGTCACCGTGGTCAAAATCCCGCCGTAGTTCTCGTATATCCCGACAACGGTTTCTACGCCGGCTTCGGGACCTGCGTCATAGGGCCAATCCGTGCCGGCCGGCGGTTGGGCCGGGGTTATTATGGTGCTTGACGCGGTGGTAACCGCGGCCGCGCCGGAGATCTCCTGAACCTGGTCGCCCGGGCCGTCCCTGAGAACGATGCCCGCCGGGTCCAGCTCCACCCGGAAAGTATTGGTGCTCTGGGAAGCGCCATACGTGGAGATCTCCACCGTTACGAAGTACGTGCCCGTGGAATAGGCCGCTATCGAAGCGGCCGCGCCGTCGGGTGCAGCCGCGGCCAGCGCCTGGCTGCCCTGGCCGTCCAGCGCGAACACGGCTTTATCCAGGTATGCCACTTCGTCCGCGTCAATGGCGGATTCATATGTCCCCGCAATTCCCGACGCGCTGTCCCTGAAGATGCTGATCCTCTCGATTATTTTCCCGGCCTGCTCACTTGTCAGCGGTTCAAGGTTCGCGTTGAGCAGCCGTATCGTGACCGTGGTAAACTCTATCGAATTGAAACCGGCGGGGCTGTTATTGGATATCTGTATCTTTACCAGGTCGTCTACGGAACCCTCGTTCATCATTGACGGCGAGGTATCGGCCGCGGATGCCGCGTGGACGGAGGCGTCGTAAAGAAGCCCCGTCCTGGTCAGCTGCGGCGCGGAAGCCGAAGCGCCGTCGGAATTCAGCACCAACGTATAGGAAGCGTCGCTGACGAGATAATGCCCGTCCTGGTCCG
>PEXO01000313.1:0-2551 GCA_002779045.1 Elusimicrobia bacterium CG08_land_8_20_14_0_20_59_10
TCCTGAAGCTGGGACACGCGGTCTTCTTCGGTGACAGGCCGGCCAAACTCGCCGGAACGCGGGAAGCGCCCGTCTCCATGCTGTTTCCGATGCTGGGGCTCGCGGCGATCTGCGTCGCTTTCGGCTTCGGCGCAAAGCTGCCGATAGAGACCTTCATCGCTCCGTCGCTCTCCGCGCTGGATATCGACGCGGCCCCGCACCTGTACGGCTTTCACGCCGACAAGCTCTTCTTCATCTCGGTCATAGTGATACTGGCCGCGGTGATGAACCACATCATCGGGCTGGCCGCGGGAGGGGGGAAGGCCTGCAGGGCCTCCGACCATATACATCACGCCCCTGTGCTTAAGGAGACCTACGAACTGGCGCAGCGCCGCGTCTTCGACCTGTACGAGGTAGTGATGGACAACCTGGTGCCGCCTTTTGCGAAGCTCCTTTCACGCATCGATAAGGGCTTCGACTGGCTGACGGACGCCATGCCCAGCGCCGCCGCCGGCTTCTGCGGCCGGTCGCTGAGCCGCTTCCACAACGGCTCCTATCCGCTGTACATGGCGCTGACGATAGCGGGCGCCGTGATCTATATCCTGCTGGCCGCCGGCCAGAACGGGGGACTGAAATAATGGACAAGGGACTGCTCGCTTACCTCCTCATTCCTCTCTTCACCGCCGTGCTCATCCCTTTCGCCGCCAGGCGGCGCCCCAAACTGGCCGACATCCTGGCCAATGTCACGCTGCTGGCCGGTCTGGTGAACCTGTGCTGGCTGGTGCTTCGCCCGTCGGTAATAGCCGGCGCTTTCGTCTCGGTGCCCGGCGACGGGTTCTCCATCTTCCTGGTGGGGCTTATCTACCTGGTGGCGCTCTGCGTCTCCTTCTTTTCCACGGAATTCCTGCCGGAGGACATGCCCAACCGCCGGGCTTACTACTCCCTGATACTGATATCCGTGGCGGCCATGTGCGGCATCGTTACGACCTCTGACTTCTTCACTCTCTATGTCTTCGTAGAGGTGCTGGCCGTAACCTCCTTCGCCCTGATAACCACGGACGAGTCGAAAGCGGGCGTGGAAGGCGCGCTGAAATATTTCCTGCTGACCTTCCCGGCCTCCGCGCTGATCATGATCGGCATTTCCATACTACTCCTGACGCTGGGCAGCCTCTCTTTCGAGGGCCTGCGCGCGGTGATGGCTTCCGGCATACCCCCGGGTCCGGTGCTCTTCGCGGCTGCCCTGATAATCCTGGGCTTCCTGATAAAATCAGGGGTGGTCCCTTTCCACGCCTGGACGCCCGACGCCTACCAGGGCGCCTACGCCCCCGTTGCGGCTTACCTGGGCGGCATCGTGACCAAGATCTCCGGCGTATACGCCGTGGTCAGGATAGCCACGCTGCTGAACTTCTTCGACGGAGCGGCGGCCGGGCTTTCGGGCGGAATAATGTTCCTTGGCATGCTTTCCATAGCGGTCGGCGCGCTGGCCGCCCTTAAACAGAAGGACTTCAAGAGGATGCTGGCCTTCTCGAGCATCAGCCAGGTAGGCTACATAATACTGGCGGCGGGGCTGGGCACGCCGCTGGCCTTCATCGGCGCCATCTTCCACCTGTTCAATCACGCCACCTTCAAGACCGTGCTCTTCCTCAACAGCGCGAGCCTGGAGAAGGCCGCAGGCACCACCGATATGGAGGAACTGGGCGGCATGGAGCATGCCATGCCCTGGACCTCGTGGACGTCCATTATCGCCCTGCTCTCCACTGCGGGCGTACCCCCGCTTTCCGGCTTCTGGAGCAAGCTGCTTATAATACTCGCCCTCTGGGAATCCGGTTTCAAGACCTACGCCGTACTCGCCCTGCTGTTCAGCATAGTAACCCTGGGCTACTTCCTGCTGATGCAGAAGAATATCTTCTTCGGCAAAAAAACCCCCGTCTCGGAGCGCTCCCGGGAGGTCTCCGCGGTGCTGCTGACGCCGGTACTGGTGATGAGCGCCGTAATAGTGACCGCGGGGCTGCTGTTCCCGTACTTCTACTCTTATGTCTGGATGGTAGCTGAAAGGATATTCCTATGATCTATCACGCTCTCCTGTTCGTCCTGGCCGTGCTGACGGCGGCGTGGGCCGTAATGGCCCGCAGCCTGCTGACAAGCGCGATAATGCTGGCGCTGGTCAGCGTTTTCGCCTCGCTGCTGCTTTTCAATTTCAACGCTCCCTGGGCGGCCGTATTCGAGCTTTCCGTCTGCGCCGGGCTTATAACCGTGCTCTTTATCGGCGGGGTGAGCCTGATACGCGCTTCCCTGGAGGCGGCCGGGGAGAACCGGTTGTTCCTCCGCTTACTGCCCCTGGCGCTGGCTATCTTCGCGATAGCGGCCTGGTTCTACCTGCCGCCCTTCTTCACTGAAATGACCGGCTGGAGATATATAGCCGAGGATACCGGCCCCATAGGCACAGTGCTGTGGCAGCTGCGGCGTCCCGACCTGCTCGGGCAGATAGCCATGCTGGCCGCGGGGGTCTTCGTCATCAAATCCGTTTTCCCTAAGAGGAGGGCCGCAAAATGAGTGTATTCGCCTTTGACTG
>PEXO01000313.1:2611-2753 GCA_002779045.1 Elusimicrobia bacterium CG08_land_8_20_14_0_20_59_10
CATCCGGCAGCTGATAGGCCTGGAAATAGTCACCAAGGCCGCCATGCTGGCCGTCATCTCGGCCGGTGCGCTGACGAACAACCTGCCTCTCGCCCAGGCCATAGTGATAACGATGATAGTGATAGAGGTGGTGGTTGTGGCC
>PEXO01000241.1:0-5545 GCA_002779045.1 Elusimicrobia bacterium CG08_land_8_20_14_0_20_59_10
TTTCAACTCCGGGTTTTTTTCCACCGCAGCCAGCACCTCAAAACCGCTTACCTCCGGCAGGGTGAGGTTAAGAAACAGCACATCGGGCGGGGCCGCGGTTATTTTTGCCAGCGCCTCGCGGCCGGTGGCGGCGGTATCCGCGCTGTAGCCTTCAGCCGCCAGTTTTGAGAGGTCCAGTATGCCGTTTATCAGCTGAAGCAGGTTTTTGCCGCCGGCCTCCACTCTTTTAAGCGCTTCTTCCTGCTTTTCATTCACCGGCCCGTAGATGCGGTCCAGATGCAGCGAAGTGTAGCCCAGAATGGCGTTCATGGGTGTGCGCAGCTCATGGCTCATATTGGCGAGGAATTCGGATTTAAATCTGTTTATTTCCTTCAATTCGTCCACCTGCAGGGCCAGGCGCCTTTTTTCCAAAGCGCGTGAAACCAGCCTTGCCAGGTCTTCTATCTGGAACGGCTTGGTTATAAAGTCATAAGCGCCGCGCTTCATGCTTTCAACGGCGTTTTCCAGAGTGGCGAACCCGGTTACCATGATAACTTCTATTTTCGGGTCCAGGTTCTTCATGGCGGTGAGCGTGTCAAGCCCGCTGAGCTTCGGCATGGCCATATCGGAGATGACCACGTCTATATCCTTATTCCCGGCCTTCAGAACCGCCGTCTGGCCGTCCGCAGCAGTTACCACTTCGTAGCCGCGCGCGCCGAATTCATAAGCGGCAAGCTCCCTGAAACCCAACTCGTCGTCTATGACCATTATCCTGGGCTTGGCCGTTTCGGAACCGGCCGCGGCCGGGGGCTGTTCATTATCCATCATAAGGCCCCCTTTCCCGACCACCGCGTATGAATGAGCAGGTTTTCCATTTTCCGATTCAGTTCCGCCGCTTCAAACGGCTTGCCCAGGAAGTCATCCGCGCCGGCCGCCAGCACCCGCGCCCTTGCTTCCTCGGTGTTGTAGGCCGTTACGGCCAGGATCTTAATACCCTTCAAATCCGCATCGCCGCGGATCAGCTCGCATATTTTAAAACCGTCCACACCGGGCAGGTTCAGGTCCAGCAGTACAATGGTGGGCAGGAAAGCGTGAACCTTGTGTCCCGCCTCAAAACCGTCGGCGGCCTCGGCTATCTCGGCTTCAGGGTATGCGTCGCGTATCAGCCGGCTCAGAAGCCGCCTGTAGTCCGCCTCATCATCCACTATCAGGAACCTTAATTTAGTGCCGGCCTCAAGAGCGGCCGGCACCGGGATATTATGCCGCCGCATAAAAGCCGCCAGGGCGGTATCCCACACCCTGCGGTGGCCTCCACCGGTAGTAAAAAAGACAAGTTTTCCTTCCTCCATCCAGCGAATCACGGTAGGAGGAGTCACTTGGCAGACCCGGGCTATTTCATGAGTGCCGAAAGCTGTTTTCGTTTGTTTCATGGCTTTTATTACCTTTGTTAGGATTGTTATGTTATAGTAGACATTCCCACATTTGTCAAGACCCAACGGCTAAGCCGGACCTATATGGGCGCAAAAACACCTCCTCAGCCGGAGGAGCGGCAATTCGTTACTGAGTTTATGAGGGACCAGTTATTCGGGAACCGGATAATTATCAACAGGCGGCCGGTATTATTTATCAGTCCCGCTGTTTTCAGCCGGAAGGAAAGCGAGAACTCGGCGCCTTGGCCGGGTTCGGTGATAACTTCCACCCAGCCGTTATGCTGTTTGACCACGCCGTAAACGATGGAAAGCCCCATGCCCGCGCCGACGCCTTTTTTTCTGGCTGAGAACAGGGGCGCAAAGTGCTGGTTCCTCGAACAAGAACAGGAAAATAAAGCCGGCTAGCCCAAACTTCCGCAGTGAAAAATAAAAAGTTGTTTTTTTAGGATTTTGTTTTGAAAAAGGTCAAAAGTCGCCACTACATTTTGCCGCCAGATCAGGAATCCGCATACGCCTGGGTAAATCTATCCCCAGGCGTTGCAGCATAATCTTCTGCGCTTTCTCCGGTGCTACAACGCTCCGTAATTGAATCCGTTCCCCGGTCATTGTCGGCAGTACAATATCCCCGCTATGAAGCTGTCCCAGCTCTTCCATGATGGTGCGCGGTGAATCGCCCAGGCCCGCACGGCTCTGCCACTTCTCCAACAACTTCCAAGGAACATAAGCCAAAAAACAGATAAAAATGTGCGCCTGCGCCCTGTCTTCCCGGTGGCGCCAGACGGGCCGGATTTCAAGTTCCGACTTATGCGCCCGAAATGCGTTCTCCACCTGGGTCAACTGGATATATGTTTTCCAGACTTCCTCTTCCGTCCAATCACGCACATTTGTACGCAACGCGTAACAACCGAAACCCCGCTCTTTGAACATTTGCTCCGCTTCGTCGCGGCTCCAGTCAACGCGCACACCGTACGGAGAACCGTAGGCTGCATAAGGGGGGATTTATTGCCATAATGCAGTATTTCGCAAGGTCTCCCCTTCCGCCGGCGCGCAAAAACGGCCTTTGCCCGCCCTTTTTATCAGGATAGCAAAGGAAGGAGCTGTTTTGTCGTAATTTTGACAGCTTGTTTCGCATCCGCTTTGCGGCGGACGGCAGGTTTAATTGTTAGGCGAGTTTCAGTCTTCGGCCGGGAGAGGATCTATTGCGTCGTATAAGTCCGCCCGTGCGCCGGGCTGGCATTGTTCGTCCGGCGGGTCCGGACCGCAGTTGAGAGACGTTTTAGGCGCCGGCCTGAACTGTGGAAATTCCGTCGGCAGGTTAAGATTGGTTAAGAGCCTTACCAGTTCCTTATCATTGAGGATGACGGCCACAGGTTTCATTTCCAGGCGGCATCTGGGCAGATAAGCGGATCTACTTCGAACACCCTTGCCAGGCAGGCCGCCCAGGTGCTGGCTTTCTTTTGAGCTTTTCTACCCTTTCCTTAAGATGGGCCATGTCGGTCTCGCGCATGGCTTTCGCCACCAGGTGCGGGCGCAGCGGCGACCGGGGCGCCGGCGCGCCATAATAATGGACCAGGTTCTTGTGGGGCGGCGGCATCAAGAGCGCCCAGCGCCTGAGGAACTCCACCGGCGGCATTACCAGCATTTCCCTCCTGCCCTCCCGCGGCTCGCTGCGGTAGAGCACTATATTGGTCTTAGCGGCGTACATGAGCCGCGCCGGGGAAAGACCGGGGCGGGAGCAGTATTTAAGCAGCCGCTCCAGGCCTTCCCTGTCCCAGCGGGATATCTGCACCTCTTCATGCAATGAGAAACCCGAGTTCTCCCAGGTGAGCATTTCCTGTGCGGCCTCGGGTGCGAGCCCGCTGCGGCAGATGCTTCTTCTCAGCTTCCTGCGGATATTGGCAATAATCTTATTCAGCTCTTCCACCGCGGGTGGAGGAACCCGCGTGAAGAGCAGCTCATTACTCCACCCGGCCGCCGTAGGCCCAAAAGCCCATTGGCGTCTGGGCCCTTCCGGACTTGTAAAATTTGCGGGCGCGGATATACTATAATACTCGTGAATACAATTTCGGGGGAAACACATGCGCTTAAACCTTAAAACTTTCCTGTTAGTACCCTCCTTTTTTCTCTCTATCTTTCAGACGCAGCCGCTGCAGGCCGCCTCGGCCCTGGACTCCCTCAGGCTGAAAGCCGGTGATTTCGAAATAGTAGCGCCGCCGGCCTCCGGCAAACTGACCAGCTCCCCCTTAAGCCCCGCCCGCGACGAATGGTTCAAAGCCGTAAAACTTTACGCCAACTATACCCCCAAGCCGCAGCACCGCGTGGACACCAATAACAGCAAGCTGATCCTTTTGCAGGGCTTCCACTGGTACGCCGATAATTACTGGTTCCACCCGCCCAACGGCTGGTGGGGCGTGCTGGCCGGCAAGGCGCCGGAGGTGGGCCGCGCCGGTTTCGACCTGATCTGGTTCCCGCCGGTCTCGGTAGGCAGCTATTACCCCAAGGAATGGTATAACCTGGATTCACAGTGGGGCAAAAAAGACTACCTGATAAAGGCCATAAACGCCATGCATTCGGCCGGCGTCAAGGTGGTGGCGGACGTGGTGCTGAACCACCGCAACGGCACCAATGACTGGGCCGACTTCACCAATCCCGACTGGCCTACCAACGTGATAACGCAGAACGACGAATGGCCGGGCCTGGCCAATACCCCCTATAACAGCAAGAGCCCCAGCTACGACGAAGGCCAGAACGACAGCGGCTGCCGCGACCTGGACCACCAGAACCCGCTGGTGCAGAAGGAAACCAGGATCTTCATGCTCTGGCTCAAGAACACCATGCGCTTCGACGGCTGGCGCTTCGACATGGTAAAGGGTTTTGCCCCCTCTCACATACAGGATTACAATGCCGCCTCCAGCCCCGCCTTCACGGTGGGCGAAGTTTATGACGGCAACCGCCAGGTGGTGGCGAACTGGATAGACGGCACGGATAATTCCCAGGGCAAGCTGAACGCCTCCAGCGCCTTCGACTTCCCCACCAAGTTCAACCTGCTCTCCGCCGTTGAGAACGAGCGCTACGAGGCCCTCAACGATAATGGCCGCCCCTCCGGGATGATAGGCTGGTGGCCCGCCAAGGCCGTGACCTTCGTGGAGAACCACGACACCTCTCCGCGCGACCCAAATTTCATAGCCAATGCCTCGGCGGAGTATAAGACGCAGCGCCTGATGGGCTATGCGTATATACTAACGCATCCGGGCATCCCTTCCGTATTCTGGCCGCATTTCTTCGACTGGGGCTCGTCTTACCGCGCCAGCCTGCAGAAGCTGATAGCTATCCGGAAGGCGGCCGGGATAACCTCCACCAGCCGCATGGCCATACTGTCCGCCACCAACGAGCTGTACGCCGCGGTGATAGACGGCGAAAGACAGCGCGTGATATTGAAGCTGGGGCGCAACTGGGGCTGGAACCCCGGCACCGGCTGGACCATAGCCGCCGCCGGCGCGCGCTACGCGGTTTGGACCCAGCCTCTGCCCGCGTACTGAGCAGCGCCTTCAAAAAAAAGGAACGGCCGCGATGCTCTTCGCGGCCGTTCCTTTTTCCCTGTTGTCCGGGCAACCGTCACTCCAGCGATTCGCGCATGGTATTCACCAGGCCGTTCACGCCGCTGACCGGTCTGATTTCTACCGCTTTCAGCAGATAGTCGGTCTTTTCGTACGCGTCGCGCTGGAGGATGGCACGCTGGTCGCCGGACGGGAGTTCCTCGAAGTCGGCTGCACTTTCGGGGCCGATGTGGTCCGGCGACGCGAATTTTTCGGCTATATTCATGAGCCCTTCACGGATCAGCTTGTTGGGCAGGTGCGCCTTTATTTCTGCGGCCAACGCGCCCAGGCCGCCGGGGTAATTGTTGAGCCAGGTCAACAGCCATACTGCCCACGTGCATGCCCGGGCCGAAGAGCAGGGGCGGCACCCAGCCGCCGATCACCACAATGTCGTTGCGGTATGCGCCCAGAAGGTGCGACAGCTCTATAAGCACGCTTCTGGCGGCGTTCACCAGCAGCTCGTTGTAATCTTTTTTGCTTACCCTGTTGATTTTATCACATTCTCAAGGATTTCGGCCGCGGCTTCCGCGCCTCTTCCTT
>PEXO01000241.1:5709-18089 GCA_002779045.1 Elusimicrobia bacterium CG08_land_8_20_14_0_20_59_10
AATTCACCCACATACGCCATAGCACGCTGATATCTTACGGCCGGCCGGAAGCGGGCCGCCGCGGAAAAACCGGCAAGGGCAAAGCGTATTCCGTTCTTTGCGCAAAGTTCTTCCAAAGCTGCCTCGGTCTCGGCAAGGCTTTTAACGCTGTAACACTCTTTGAGCGTATTTTTCCGGAAGTCATAATTCTGCGCCCATTGAGAAAGCACCGCCGCCGGATTGGAGAGCCGCAAACCAGGCGCGGAGGTATCCAGCCATTCCCTTTCAGCCAGGGCATTTTTAACATTGGCGATCTGCCCCAGGCTTACGCCTGCTTCCCCGGCCAATTCCGCCATCTTCCATGGTTTTTTAACAGTCGACAAAAGCACGCGCAATACACGCGCTGCTTTAGGTGAATAAAGCTTGCGCAGGTCCCTTTTAACGGTAAAAGCGTTGGGATTGCCTTTACGCTCTATGTAAATGCCGCCAAAAGAGAGGCGGCAATTCCCGCTGAAATCCATGTAGCCGGCATTATTTTCCGCCAACACTTCCCCGGCCTCAACGGAGATAAAAGGAGCCATGAATATCCCGTATCTCTCAGGGTGGCTGTCATTGTATTTCTTAAGCTGGTAAGCGGCGTCCCTGGCATATTTGGGTTGTCCAAGACTTTTGACTTCCACGGCGCAGGTTAAAAGTTTCCCCTTATGTTTCAGTTTCAATAAAATATCAGCCCCTCCTGCGGGCTGGTCTTTTATGGAAACCAGTTCAATAAAAGGAATAGCAGCGAGAGTCTCTTTTAAAATATCTTTTGCCCTGCCCAAAAGATTATTTTCATTATTTTTCATGGTTTCAGCGTTTGCTGAAATATATTATATAGGTGAAACAATGAATTGTCAAGCCCCGCTCCCCCGGCACGGCGCTGCGGCCGGACGCTCAACCCAACAGAAGGATCTCCTGTTCCAGGCCGGCATTAAAGGCGTTCATCTGCTCAATAATACGAAGCGCGTCCGGATCTTTTGTCGCGCGCAAGCGGCGCAAGACGGCTTCAGAATCTATAAGCAATTCGCGTTTGCCGTATTTTTTAAACAGATCTTCAATATTTGTGGGAATATGCAATTTTACCCTGGCACCGCAGACTTCCTTAAGACGTAAATATTCATCTATCCCTACCGGGTCATAGTCTCCGCAATGCAGGAAGCTGCATTTGGACATTTCCGCGCAAGCCAACCACGCCAGCATTCTGCCGGACAGCTTGCCCCCGGCATAAACGGCGGCATCAGCGGCGGTCTTCATCCTTTCAAAACATAAAAACGGCTCAAGGTTTTCAACAATGGCCAGCGTTCCGCCGCAGCCCCAGAAGGGCGGCTCCTTAAGCAGGAATGCCGCTACTCCGTATTTCGCGGTTAAGGACGACGCAGGCAGCGCCTCCCCCTTCCTTTCAAATACAGTATTGTTAAATGCCCTGATCAAAACCGGTTCAGCGACTGTAGTCCCGGCTGCTTTTGCATCCCGGTAATAGCCCACGGCTGTGGCGCGGGGAGTATCTCCTTTAGGAGCTGTGTTCAAGCCCGAAGGGAAAAGCTGCGCGGCAAACGCCGCCAGCACGGGCTTGTTGCGCACCACAACCCTGGCGCCGGCGCCGGAGCGCTCTTCCTGCAGAATGCCGGCGGCGAACTGCGGGCTTAAAGCGGCCCGCGCGGAGGCGGAGAACAGAGACAGCGGAACGGAGCCTTCCGTCAAAAGCGTATCGAGCAGTTTCGCCAGGGCGGTCCGCCTCATGGCGCCGCCTTTTCAGCAGTCCTGTGACAGCGGACGCGGGAATTGCCGTCCAGGGAGACGCGGCCGTTTTCTTCGCGGACAAAGTAAACATACTCGGCCGCGTCCAGCGCGTCGGGGCTGGCCAGCACAGGCACAAAGTTCAAGCTGCCGGCCGTCTTCATTATGGCCAGCAGATTGGCGCGGTCCAGGCTGGAAGCCTCGTCCAGGTAAAACGGCAGCACTACCTTGTCGCTATCCAGCAAGCCGCGCAATAAAAGCAGGTTTATCAGCACTTTTATCGTGATGGTGGTTCCGTTGGATTCGATCCTGTCCAGATCGGGATAGCGGCGGGTTTCGCCGCCGGGCCGCGTAATTTCAAAATGCAGGTCGAAAAGATCCTGCAATTTTATCTGCGGATACTTGCCCAGCAGGGCGCCAAGCTCTTCCAGAGCCTTATCCGCGCCGGTCATGTCGGCGAAGAGCGGGGTTTCATCCGCGTCTATCAAAGCCTTCAAACGGTCATCCCAATCCCTGCGGGTCTCGGCATTCAGGCGCACCTGGTCGAGATTGGAGATATCCACCTCGGCGAGTTTGCGATTAAGGTCCGAAACCTTGGTTTTCAGCGTATCCAGATCGCGCTTCAGGCCTTTGAAAGCGTTTTTCAGGCTGACAGCAAGGCTGGTCCAGGCCTCCTGCGCCAGTTTTTCTTTTTCCGGCAGCGCTTCCAGCTGCTGGCGGAGTTTAGTTATGGTTTCTTCTTCGGTAGCCGCTTTAAAGGCCGAATAAGTAGCCGCTTCTATACGCGCCAGGTAATCCTGCGCCTGGGCGTCTTCCCGCTCTTCCCGCGCGAAGCCGTCACGGTACAAAGCCAGCAGCTCCTCAAAATCTTCAGGCACAGGCTGCGCAGCCGCGGGCGGTGCCGCCGGCCAGCTCTCCGGCAGCGCCGGAAGCCCCTGTCTTTGTTTCAGCAGGTTCCGCCGCTGGCGGTCCGCCTCCTCGCCCCTGCGCCCGAGCGCGTCGGCTTCCGCACGCAGCCGCTCTCTTTCAGTTTCCAGGCGGTTCTGCTCGCTGCGTATTTGGGCCGCTTCTTTTTCCAACCCGGCCGCCTGCTGCCGCCACTGCGGAGCCTGCGCGGCCTTTAAGCTGAAAGTTTCAAATTCAAGAAGTTCCCGGTCTATAGCGGCGGCCTCTTCTTGTTTTTGCGCCTTGAGCTTTTTCAGCTCCGCGGTTCTTTCAATATTCTTTAAGATCTCCCCGTCTTTAGCGAGTTGCCTTTCGAGAATTTCGATTTCGGCTTTAAGCGCTTCGGGGTTAGTAAACGAAGCGAAATCCGCGCCGTGAAGGGCGGCCAGGTTTACGCTTAAACCGGCCGCGTTGAACCGTCCGCCTTCAAGCTTCTCGTGCAGCCGGGTCAATTCTTTCAGCGCCGCCGCCTCGTCCTTAACCGTTATGCCGTCTTTAGAGACCGGCAGCCCCAGTAGTTCCGGGTTGAGGATTTTAAAAACAGTTTCGGACTTCCCGGCTCCGAACTTCTCTTTCAGGCGCGAAGCCGCGTTGCCGGCGGAATTCTTAAGCCTCTCGCGCGCTTTTCCCAGATTCAGTTCCGCCCTGTCCAGCCGCGCCTTCACGCGCCCGGCAGGCTCCTCACCGGCGTTACGCAGTTGAAAGGCCAGATTCTCTATTTCCGTTCCCAGTGCCCGCCGGCGCTCCCGCTTCCAGTCCTCTACAAAATCCGCAAAGCGCAGCCGCCCTTGTTCCACTTCGGCCAGCGCGTCGTTAACCCGGCTCAGGGCGGAGGCGGCTTTTATCTGCCGCTCCAGGCCCTCCTCAATAGCGCTGCGCACGCCCGCCTGCTCCCCCTCCAGGGCGCGCTGACGCGCCACAATATCGGCGGCTTCCCGTTCAAGGCGGTTCTTGTTTTTCTCGTAGGCTGCCCCGATGGCGGCCCATAAAGCCGGCAGCCGGCCGCGCAGGCGGCCGCGCTCATCGGCGTGGGCTAAAAACTTTGTTATATCCGGAACCAGGTTTTTAAGCGTGCGCACTTCCTGCGTGCCGCGCTTGATGGCGGCATACTGGCTGGTATAGCCGCGTTCAAGGTCTATGGCGCGCACCTGGAATTCGGTGTCGTAGATTTCCAACAAAAGCTCTTTCAGCTCCTCCTGTTTCAGGTGTGAAAGGCGCAGCAGATTGCAGAAAGCGGAACGGAAACGTTCATAATAATCCCGGTGGCGCAGCGGCACCAGGCCCAGGTTCACGCCATTGTTATCCCCTATGCCCGTCAGCGCCGCCCGCAGCTGCTTAGGCTCCAGTCCGGCGTAGCCTTTGAGAGAGAGTTTTTCTTTGATCTTCTGGAAAGGCAGCGGCCGCCTGTCGCCGTCAATAAAGTCCTCTTCTTCAAATTTTCCGGTCCAGGCAAAACGTTCGTAGTCATGCATCTTAAGCGGCCCCAGGCCGCGCACCCCCAGGCACTGTATGCCGGTGGGCGTCATGCACTCAAAGATCACGTAGCTGTACGCATCCGGAAAGTAATATCTGCGCGTCTGTTCCAGGCTGCGCGAGAAGTGCATTTTGCGCTGGTCGTCGATATACAGAAATTGCAGCAAGGCGATAAGGGAAGTTTTCCCCACATTATTGGGCCCGACCAGGTGCAGGGAAGAGTCGGTATCCACGCAGGCATAATCATACTTGCCGCAATGAATGGCGATAAGGCGGGCGAGGCCCTGGCGGGAGATCATAGTTTCTCCTCCGCGGCTTCGCTTTCTTTAAAGAGCTCCATGCAGAGGTCCAGAAAACGGTATGCCGGGGCCCTGAAGCGGAAGGAATCCGGGCCTTCCATTTTAAGAAAACCGAAGCGCTCCATGGTGCGCAGGGTCTGGCGCAGCTCTTCCTCGGTGGGCATGCCGGCCTCCAGCATAATATCGCGGTAGCGCTCGCGCCGGAGGTGCTCAAGCTTATCCACAAAGAACAGGGAAGTCATTATTTGTTCCTCGGCGCTGGCTCCGGAATCGGCCAGGGTTTCCACCAGGATGAACATGAAGACGGCCATCCGCGATGAGGTATCGCTTATATCAGCCTCTCCCTTGAAGTAATAGAAATCACGCGGATGTTTTTTAAGCACGAAACCCAGTTTAGCGAAGAGCTCGGTGAAAGCGGCTTCGCCGTTGTGCAGGTTGAAATACAGGTCCGCGTCTTCGGGCGCTATATGGCGGCCTTTGCGCAGCACGTCAAAGACTTCGTCAAGGCGCGGCAGCTCCGTGTTTTTTTCAGTTTCCATTTTTTTCAACCCCCATCGGCCTGGCCGAGAAAGAAAGACCCTGCGCGGCGTAACTCTTTTCCGTAGCGGCGGCGAAGCGTGTAGCGCCGAATTCGCCGTAATAAAACCGCGCGTAGCAGCGCAGCAGTTGTTCCGGCGCGGCCTGCGGATACTGCTCTATAAGCCAGGCCAGCGCGTCATCCAGGGGAACGGCTTTTTCAGCTTTTGCGTTAAATTCATCCGCTTGAATAAGGGACGCCAGGTCAGGCGCGCGCACGGCACACAGCGGGGGCGGCAGTTTCGGGGTATAACCCTTTAGCCCCAGCATATACGCGCGTATAGCTTCGTCCGCGAACAGACCCTTCGCGCGCCAAGTGGAAATACCCAGGCGTTTTGTAAGGTCAATGGCATGCAAACCGCCACGCTTTATAAGCTCAAGCGCGTGCGCGGCGCCGCGCGACACCGCGCTTTCCCGGTGCAGTTCGTTGTGCAGCGGCAGCAGTTCCTTTATGCTTTCCTTAAAGTCGGCGGCTATTTCGCGGCGCAGACGCAGCGCGCGGGACCGCAGCGCCGTGAACTCCCGGTGCACGGCCAGGTCGGTTTCAAAAGCTATTTCCCCGTGCGCAAGCGCCGCTTCAAGTGAATCAAGCTGGCGTTCCATTTCTTTACGCACGTCCAGCATGTCGCGCAGCGGCGCCATATAGCGCGTCCAGAGATAATCCACCCGGCTTAGGCGTTCCTTCACCGTCAACCCCGCTTTGTTCGCCTTCAGCTTCACTACATCCGCAACAATAGCTTCGCGGCTGTGGCGGGAATCCTGGCGCATACGCTCCACTTCGTCGGCGGCGTCGGCCAGCAGCCGCACGGCCCCGGCCCCGTCTTTGTCAGCCACGGCTTTAACAAGTCCGCCGCCCAGCTTTTGCAGGTCGGACAGGTAGGCCTGGATAACTTCCACGGAAGTAAGCCGGTATTCGTGCAGGAGATAGGCCAGCAATTGGGCCACGGGCCGGCGCATTTCATAGGCGGCCGTGGCTTCAGGCGACGGTTCTATTATCCCTAATTCCTCAAGCTGGTTGATCACCCGCTGCGGCGCGGGGTCGTTATCTTTGCGGCAGGCAAGCACGTATTCACGCAGCTCCGTTTCGGCTATGCGGGAGCGTTTTTCATAGAGGCGTTCTAAAAGCTCGCTATGGTCGGCCGCGAAGCGAAAAAAAGTAAGAGGACTTATTATTGCCATAAACTGATAGCCGTCGGGTATATCCTATCTTGAACCGTAGGCTGCATAAGGGGGGATTTATTGGCATAATGCAGTATTATCGCAGGTTCCCCCCTTCCACCGGCGCGCAAAAACGGCCTTTGCCCGCCTTTTTTATTATGATAGCAAAGGAAAGAGCTGTTTTGGCGTAATTTTGACGGCTTGTTTCGCGTCCGCTTTGCGGCGGACGGCGGGTTTAATTGTTAGGCGAGTTTCAGTCTTCGGCCGGGAGAGAATCTATTGGGGGAAGGCGAACAGTCGCGGCGGAACAAAAGTGTAGGGGGGACTTCCCTGGCTTCTGGCCGCCAGTTGCCCGCCGGCGCGGGCCCGGCCGGGCTTCGCGCTCAGGCGGTTAAGCTGGTTTAAAATCCACAACCACCCGGCACTTTAAAACGCCGGCAATCTTTTCAAGCATACCAAAGGTAAGGTTTTGTTCACCGCTCTCAATACGAGAAATAGCGCCCTGGCCCGTTCCAATTGCTTTAGCCAATTGAACCTGGGTCATATGCTGATGTTCCCGCAGCTCTACTATCTTTTCCGCAATAACCGCTTCCAGGTAATGCCGCTCAAAACCCTCTTTAAAGCCAGGCTTCTTCATTTCCTCGCTGAGCCTGTCGCGGAAAGTCCTTTTCTTGTTTGTCATTTTCATAATATTCCCCTCAGTTTAAGCTTTGTTTCGTTTAATTCGCTCACTCATTGCTTGTTCCGCGCTTGTTATCTCGCACCCTGGGACAGCCCGTGTCTTTTTTAAGAATCCGTGGGTAATGACGATAACTTTATTCCAAAAGAAATATAAAAATCTGTGTTCGAAAGTATGGAATCCACAACGAAGTTCCCGGATCTTCCCCCGCAAAGTGTCAGCGTGTGGACGCTTCAGATTTGGCCCTTCTTCCTCAAGTCTGGCCATGATTGCCATAGCTTTCTGTCGGTGCTTCTCCGGCGTTGTATCAAGGCAATCATCCACCGGCGATCGTTCACCCCCCGCTTTTTTGTAAAACTCAATTTCGTAATTTACCTGATTGCCCATTATTCCTTCTTTGCTTACAACCCATAATGAATATCACATATATAGCATATCACATATATGGTATATAGTCAAGGCCTGCAGGGTGGGGGGAATATTGTAAATTTCTCCTGGCCTACCCCTGCCCTACCCTCCCCCGGTGTCGTCATCGTGCTACTTTTGCGACACCCGGAGAAGGAACGGGGAAATCTTACGACGGGAGGGTGCTTCTTTCGAGAAACACCCTCCCTGGAACACTGCTGGGAGTGTAAACTAAACTGTGTAAATCGGTTGGCTATAGCATTTCGGCCTGAACAGAGTGCAGCTATACCGCGCTGAATACCGCCGCGCAGCCGCTGCCTTTCCTCGGTTATATTATCGAGGCCGCGGAGAGGGCCGCCGTGGTGAACGGCGAGGGGATACTGGTGAATCTGCCGAACCCCGCCAGGTTCGCTTTTCATAAATTGATAGTAAGCCGGGAGCGGGCGGCGGCAATGCAGGCCAAGGTCCAAAAAGATCTGGCCCAGTCCGCGGCACTGTTCAGTATATTGGCAGAAGATCGCCCCGGGGATATCTTATTGGCTTATGAAGCCATAGCCGCGCACGGCCCGTCCTGGACCGGTAAATTTAAAAAGGCCCTGCCGGTATTCGCCGCAAAATATCCCGGGGAATGTGAAAAGCTTTTTTCCATCGTCCCCGAACTGAAAGTCTGACAGGGGGACCAGGGAGCCTGATATGCCTAAGAAAATACTGCTGGTGGAAGACGACCGCAAGATGCTGGACTTTATGCGGCGCTACCTTGAGAACCGTAGGCTGCATAAGGGGGGGGGATTTATTGGCACAATGCAGTATTATCGCAGGTTCCCCCCTTCCGCCGGCAGGTTAGCAGGCGCACCAGTTCCTTATCGTTAAGAATTACGGCTACCGGCTTCAATGCTTGCGCAGGTGCCGTATCAAGGACGGTGTCCCTCAGACGGCCGGTTCAAGCCCGCACCTGGGGCAGACAAGCGGGTAAACTTCAAAAACCCGCGCCAGGCAGGCGGCCCAGGAGCCGGCTTTCTTTTTGACTTTATCGATTTTTTTCCGCAAGGCGGCCCGGTCCGCCTCTTTTTCGGCCTTCGCTACCAGCAGCGGCCGCAGCGGGGACCTGGGCGCGAGGGCGCCGTAATAATGGACCAGGTTCTTGTTGGGCGGCGCCGTCACCGCCGTTTCCAATTTCCTGAACCTTAAACATCCTTTCATGGACCCGTCGCTTTACGCTCTTTACTCCGCGAACTATAACCTTGATTTTGACAATACCCGCCTGAAAGGCCTTTTCCAGGCCGCCGGCCGGCGCCCGTTCACCCGGGAGGAAGGGCTCCGGGAACTGGCCGCCCTGCGCGGCGCCTGACAGCCGGCACAGGAGCAGGGGAGCTTGATTGCCGCTAATTTATTTCGGTTCATTCCCCGCCGGTGGGGAGAGGGTATATGCGTGTATCCCCCCGGTTGGATTATAAATGAGCGGGGTGTCTTTACAGTTATGCAGCATTCGCGGGCCGTCTCCCCATTTTGAGCGGCACATACTCAGTGCGGGGGCAACGACGGGGTTCTGGCCTGAAACAAAAATTGCCGAGTGATTATCGGAATAATAGTCCAGTTTCATCCCGCTTACGGCTGCCGAATCAAGCCAGAGAGAGTAACTACCATCCAGCCAATATTGCTGTTGATATGGGCCATTTATCCATATCTGGCTTAAGCCTGTTTGGTCGTGCCAGGCATATGAATGGCAATTGTATAGCTTTGAGCAGGACGTCTCCTGTGTTGCATAGGGGTGTTGTATACTCCAATATTTGGCACATAGCTTCATCTGGTACCAGTCCATTTCATCAAAGTCCTGCATTTGCAGCGCCTTTACCTCGGAATGTTTTGGGGTGTATACAACCGTGGGAAACGCCTTTGTTGACCTCCTCTGCGGTAAAAGGCCGTTAAGCTCCATAATTTCTTTGCCGAACCCGCCGGATTCTTTTAATTCCTTTCTTATTTCGTATTTTGCCAGAAGCTCTTTTTTCATTTCCTTAAGCTGGGCTTCCGTTAAATTGGCGCGAATGGCGTCCTGCGCGAACAGGATTTCAAAAGTGTAGCAATAAAAAAAGTACTCGCCGATTTCCATGTCGGTGGCTTCCATCTTCGGCGGGGGTATGGAACGGTATTTCAGCAGCAACTTGATCCCGGCATCTTTGCGCCTAAGCAATTCCCGGATTCCATTAAAGTGCGCGGCCATACCATAAAATCCATCTTGGAGATTGCTGTTAGAAGCCATAATATCCCAGTAAAAAGGGTAGTTTAAGACGGTTTCCATCAAACCTGCGGTGGACATTTTCCTAAGCAGCAGTTCCGGTATTTGGCAGACTTTCACCCTCTCTTCAGTATTGGCAAGCGCATTCCACTCCGCAGTCCCGGGCTTTACCGGAAAATCATAAACATCGTTTGGAGCTAAAGCCAGCGGCGGCTGAATGTTTGTGTTGTCGCCTGAGCCGCTGATATTTGAAACAGAGATGCTATTAAGATTGAAATCACTTTGCGCGTAAACAGGAAGACACGTTGAAAGAGCCATCAAAGGAACCATGATTACGTTTGCTACAAGTTTTATCATAAAATTCCCCCCTGTCAGCCTGCTTATAATATAGCCTGCGGTTTGATGTATTTCAAGGGGTAGGGGAAGGCGGTCGTTATAGTGAAGGTCCCGACTTTAAATGGAGGGTTTTTCAGCGGTATCCATAGTCACCGACGCCCCCCCTTGGTCACCCGGGAGGAAGGGGTGCGGGAACTGGCAAGACCGCCAGGCCTATCTTTTCGGCAGCCGCCGGCCCTGCCCCCCCCGCTTTGGCGAGGTTCAGCCCCATCACGCTTTCCACCGTCATGAAAAGGTGGCTGCCCGTGCTCCAGAGCAGTAGCGCGGTTGAATGCGGCAAGGGCGGTAAGCTTGCGGCGCAGCGTTTTAACCTCCGGCGCCCGGTCGAGACCGAGTAGGCGGCCGAGTTCAGCCGGTAGGGTGTTCCTTAAGCACCTCCGGATGTTTTATGCGCAGAAGCGCCATAAGGAGCATGGTCAAAACGGTAGTGCGCGGGCCGTAGAAGGCCGGGCCGATATCACCGTAAACAGTCCTGGCGCAATCAAAGACGCCTGTTTTAAGCAGGGCTGGTATCGCCGGCAGTACGCCCGCGCGAGGGACAATGGCGTTGCTGCTGAACACCGGCGCGGCATCATGCAGTAGCTCTACCCTGGCCAGGAACCGGTCGATGACGCGGTTCTCCGGGTCCTGGTCGCATGATGGCCGCTCAATGAAAGCGGATACCCTGGCCAGGAACCGGTCGATGACGCGGTTCTCCGGGTCCTGGTCGCATGATGGCCGCTCAATGAAAGCGGACAGGTTTGGGTTCGAGGCCTATGCTGCTGAAAAAGCGGGCTTACCGACGGAGGGCAAGGAACCTATGTCAGGAGGTCTGGAATCGTCTATTGTCGTAACCCCCGGGCAGTTGTCAACGGAAAGACCGGTATAGCCGGCACAGTTGAGCCAGTATCCGTGTTTTGAAAATTATATATTTTTTAAAAAGCGGGCGGGCGGCGTTTAGCCGATGCACACAACAGGGACTTCCGGTCCAATACTCCCCTGCTTCGCAGAATAAATCCAAATAATCCGCCAGAATAACCCAACACGCCTATGTCGGGATGACCTGCTATATTATCAGGGCAAAAGCGCATAACCTGTTTATTTAGGGGGCAGCATGTGCGCCGGAGAAAAGCCGTCCGCTAATGCGGTTAAAACTCGTAAACCCGGCGGGACGGCGCATAGCTGTCACGGCGAAACTCCCGTTTATCGCGCCCGCACACCCGGCCCGGTGTCACAGATAGTGCTCAACAACCTGCAGGAATTCGAGCAAGAACTTAACAATCCGCCGGACGCGCGCCCGCGCCCGCACCCTTCTATAATAACAGCTTTCGAAAAGTTCGTGGAATGCGGCGTAATGCGCTACGGCGTGGTGCGCTTCCGCTGCCCGGAATGCGGCCGGGATCTGTTCGTGGCCTTCTCCTGTAAACGCCGCGGGCTTTGCCCCAGCTGCGACGCCAAGCGCTCCGCCATAGTAACCGCCGGAGTCATGGACCGGCTGCTGCCGCCCGGTCCTTACCGGCAATGGGTCCTGGTCGTTCCTAAGCGGCTTAGATATTTTATTAACCGCAGTTCAACTCTGGCCGGCCAGTTGTCGAAACTACTCGCCCGCGAAATAGACCGCTTCATGGCGAAAAATAACGGCGGGGCGCCCTCCCAATTACACTTCATTCAGCGCTTCGGCGGCGCGCTTAATCTGCATCCACACGTACACGCGGTGGTTTCAGACGGGGTGTTTGATGTAAGAACAAACGCTGTAGGCTTGAAAGCGTTGTCTTTTACCCGTATGTCTGCTCCCACGGCGAAGCAAACGGCGGCTATTATAGAGCGTATCCGGAAAAAACTTATCAGGCGCATTTATAGGACTGGCAGGCTGCCCCCGGAAGCCGCCGCTGATATGCTCACCTGGAAAAATTCCGGGTTTTCACTTCACACGGAGGTGTGTATTGAAAACCGGGACAGGGACGGGCTTGAACGCCTGTTGGGTTATTGTTCCCGCCCGGGCATGTCCCAGGCGCGGGTGATCTATTCGGCCAAGACCAATACGGTTATTTATCGCACCGAACCGAAAGCGGGGAAATCAGAGCTGCTGACAATGACACCCCTTGAATTCATGCGGCGCTGGGGCCTGCTGATGCCGCCGCCTAATAAGAATCTTATCCGCTATTACGGCGCCCTGGCGCCCAGGTCCCCGCTGCGAAAACTGCTCGTCGCTAAAGCTGTGAAGGAAACGGACCGGGTCGCGCTGCAGGAAAAGGTTGATAAGCTAAAAAAGAAAGCCAACTCCTGGGCCGCATGTTTGGCCAGGGTTTTCGAGGTGTTCCCACTGGTATGCCCTAAGTGTAAAATAGAAATGAAGCCGGTGGCTGTTATTCTTAATGACAAAGAACTTGTACGCCTCCTAACTCATCTTGGCCAGCCGTTTGAATTCCCGGTGTTCAAGCCCGCGCCTAAAACGTCGTTATATTCGAACACCTGCGGCCCG
>PEXO01000178.1 GCA_002779045.1 Elusimicrobia bacterium CG08_land_8_20_14_0_20_59_10
ATAGGCGATATCGTTCAGGAAATAGGTGTTGTTCCCGTCGGATTTTACCAGCACCCTGTCCTTGTCGTCCGAATCCATCACGGTCGAGGTCCCCAGCCACAGGGCGCCCTCTTTCTCGTAGGTCATGCCGCGCTCTTTAAGGGCCGCCAGGGTCTTGCCCGGAGCGCCCTCGGCGTGCAGTTCGGACTCCAGGAACCAGCGGTCGAATTCCACGCCGAAGGCCTTCATGTCGGCGCGGTGCAGTGCCAGCATTTGGGTCACGGCATAGTCGGAGAACTGCTTCCCCGTCCAGGCGGAGGCCTCTTTGGGGAGGGCTGCGGCAAGCTCTTTAAGATATTCTCCCTGGTAGCCGTCGGCGGGAAGCTCCGTGCCGTCGAGCCGGGCCTTCAGGGAAAGGCCCAGCAGTTCCACCTGGCGGCCCACGTTATTGACGTAATATTCGGTGGAAACGTCCGCGCCCAGCGTTCTCAGGATGCGCGCGAGGCTGTCGCCCAGCGTGGCGCCCCGGCCGCTGGCCAGGTGCATGGGCCCTGTGGGATTGGCGGACACGAATTCGAGGTTTACTTTTCCGCCGAATTCCGGCCTTTCAAAAAACCCCGGGCTGTCCAGCTCCCCCGCGGCCTCCAGCAGCGCCGCGTCCTTAAGCTTCAGGTTCACAAAGCCGGGCGCTATGACCTGCGCGTCGAACTCCGGGGCCAGCGCCGCCGCCAGCTCCTGCGCTATTTTCAGCGGCGGTTTTTTCAGCAGCTTCGCGCCGGCTATGGGCCAGGCGATGGAAAGGTCCGCCTTTATATGCGGCGGGGGCGCGGCCAGGGCAAACCCGGCCAGGTCTTTCCCGTCAAGGGAAAAAACCGCGCCAACGCGGCCTTTAAGGTCGGCTTCAAGCTTCGAGAGTTTCATTTTTTCTTTTTAGCGGGTTTTCTGGCGGCGGTTTTCGCTTTCGCGGGCTTTACCTTTTTGGGGACGGCCTTCTTTTTTGCCGGGGCTTTTTTAGCGGGAGCCTTTTTGGCGGCCGGCTTCTTCTTCCCGGGCGCCGCGGCCCGCGGCTTCTCTTCCCAGACCACCGGCCTGGCCCCCTGGTAAAGCTTGTCGATCTCGTAGAAGCCGGCGGCCGTCCGGTCCAGGACATGCACCAGCACGCCGCCGTAATCCAGCACCTTCCAGCTCTTGGAGCGCGCGCCGTCTTTGTACAGGCAGAAAAAACCGTCATGCTTGAGGCGCGCCAGCACCTCTTCTTCCACCGCTTCCAGCTGCGGAGGAGACTCCACCACGGCCAGCACGGCATAGTCGGCCAGGGAGGATATTCCCTTAAGGTCGTAAACAGCCACGGGGCTGGCCTTCTTGGAATCACAGGCGCGCGCGGCTGTCAGCGCCGTTCTTTTTGAGTTATTGTTTAGCATCAGATCTTGGCCTTTTTCAGTTTTTCCAGCATGGCGGCTTCCGTCTGGTGCTCCAGGTTCACCATGGCCGAGCCGATAACGGCGGATATTGTATTAAATATGGTGGCCAGGTTGTTCTTTTCCAGCGGGGTCACGGCGGTCTCCCGCGAGAACACCGTGCAGGCCAGTTTGTGCCCTTCCGCGCTGCAGGCCATCAGATAGGTGTTATCCCCTAGCCAGCCGCTCTGCGGGGAAGCCGGCAGTTCGCACGCGGCCTTGTCCTGCGGGAAGCTCTCGCGCAGATAAACTTGTTCGTACTCCTCGTTGAACATGTTGTACACATAGGCCCGCACGTTCCAGGAGCCTTCGAAGTAATGCCGCAGATCCTCCATCACCGCCGACAGGAAATCGGCCGGGGTCTTGTACGTCGCCAGCAGGTGCCCGCTCAGGTCAAAAAGCATCGTAAGCTCGCTGGAGGTGTGCTGCAGACGCTTGAGCAGCGACCGCATGATCTCACTGAAGATGCTGATCCCCGTCTCCGGGTTCTCCTTGATAAAGGAGAAGAATTTTTCGCGGCCTATCTCGTAGAGCGAGGACTCCCTGGAGGCGCGCGCCTGCGCGAAGCGCACCTGGTCCTGCATCACGGCCATCTCCCCGAAAAAGTCGCCGGCTGAAAGGATCGCGAGCGTCTTGAACTCGCGGTCCTCTGCGTCCATGGACTTCTCGACGATCACCTCTCCGTCCACGATGATGTAGAGCGAGTCGCCCTGCGTACCCTCCTTGAAGACCACGTCCCCGGCGGCGTAGTCCGTCCGCTTAAAATAACCGGCGAACTCCGAAAGCATGGCTTCGGAAAGATTATGGAACAGCGTGACTTCCTTAAGTTTCTCTATATCGGACATATTCCCCTCCCTTAGCCCACCGCGCTGCACAGCTTGCGCAGTCCCTCTTTGTCGTGCGCCTTGGCTTCCGCCACCTCGTAGGTTATCAGGTTCTGCTTCACCAGCAGCGACAGCGCCCTGTCCATCGGCACCATGCCGTATTTGGCGCCGGTCTCCACCGCGCTGTAGATCATATGCGTTTTCCCTTCGCGTATCAGGTTGGCTATAGCCGACGTCATCACCATTATCTCGCGCGCGGCCACGCGGCCTTTGCCGTCCTTGCGCGGCAGGAGTATCTGTGAGACCACGCCCTGCAGCGAGGCGGCCAGCTGCACGCGCACCTGCGTCTGCTGGTGCGGCGGGAAAACGTCTATTATGCGGTCCACCGTGGAGGGCGCGTCCTGGGTGTGCAGGGTGGCGAAGGTGAGGTGGCCGGTCTCGGCCGCCGTTATCGTCAGCTGTATCGTCTCCAGGTCGCGCATCTCGCCCACCAGGATCACGTTGGGGTCCTGGCGCAGCGCGCCGCGCAGGGCGTTGTTGAAGGAGCGCGTATGCTGGCCTATCTCGCGCTGGCGCACCACGCAGTTCTGCGCCTCGTAGGTAAACTCGATGGGGTCCTCCACCGTAAGTATGTGTTTCTTGTCTTTGATATTTATCTGG
>PEXO01000273.1 GCA_002779045.1 Elusimicrobia bacterium CG08_land_8_20_14_0_20_59_10
GTCACTTCGCCATCAAGGATAAGACAGGTTTCTTTTTCATCATAGTGCCATGGAAAAGAGGAGACCTCTTTTGTCCAGATGGGCCATGATGAAGCCGCTTTTCTCTCGTTTTCAGTGGGTTTTCGTATTTCTATTTTCATCTCTCCTCCAACTTGCCGGCAAAGTTTTCCCCGTTTTGCTTTCCCGAGTTCCTGATTTTTAATCATAAAGATTTGAAGCAGTGTTCCCAGGCTCTGTAATCCCGTCCGAATTGTTTTACATTTAAGCGTTTAAGCAACGTCCCCCTCGTCCCTTCTAATCATTGTTAAAACCTGACGCCCCTTGTCAGTCAGGCGGTATTTCTGCAAACGGCTGTTGGGCTTGTCGGGGATCGTCAGTTCAACGAAATGTTCATCCACAAGACGTTGGAGACCTTTCTTGAAGTTCCCCGTTCGGTTCCGGTAACCCGCAACAGCCAAGAGTTCCTTTCCCGTTTTGTCACCAGGAGAACATATAGACAAGACGCTTATTTGCCATTTGGGTAGTTCGACTTGGGCCTCGACTTGGGCCTCTTGGGCCTCGACTTGGGCCTTGTCTTGCGTGGCGCCGCCGAACATAGCCTTTACCAGGTCCGATGCCATGTCCACCTCTTTGTCCAGTTCAGGGATGAAAAACTCGAAAGCCTTTCCAGCCCGGTCGTTCTTATAGGTGGGCGACGGATGTCCGAGTTTCCGCCATACCTCGCGCATCATGCGCAGGCCCGTGCCGGCTTGCTCGCACATGGCGATGCGGCGCATAGCCATGGCAATGGACGGGTTGCGCGCTTCCTTCTCGCCGGGTTCCCAGAGGCGAGAGTCGTCGCCGAACACATCGCCCGGATTCCAGAGCTGGATGCCGTCGCGGAAGAACTTGATCACGGCCTTGCGGGAGTGATCGCCGTAGTCCTGGTGGATCAGCAGGTTGACCGCCGCCTCACGAAAAACGCGGAAACCGGGCGGGTCGTCGCGCCGGCCAAACGTCACTGGATCAATATCCCGGAAGGGCTTGGGCATGAAGAACCGGTACTTGGTGACCAGTTGCTCCCACGCCTGGATGATGTTGTCTTCGCAGATAATCCGGTCAATCCAGCGTGTCTCCGGCAGAGGCTCGCCCGTGGAATAGCCGAGGAACTGGACATCCAGCGTCGGACGGGGAATGAGCTGGTGCACGGCCAGCGACGACCCAAAGAACATAACGGCCGCCCGGGTGGGCAAGAACCGCCTGCCATCCTTCAGCAGAAAGCCCCAGTAATAGAGGAAGTCCATGTCAGACTGTTTCGGATTAAAGCCGGTATTGGCCTGATGAAAGCGATCCCGATACCACTTCAGACTGCCGGAGTGGAAAGCGTCTTTAAGCGGAACACGCTCGAACGGCTGGCTGTCCCACCGGTCGGCGGTGGCGTCCCGCAGCATCCGCTCGATGTCCTGCATCTGGGCCTTGTAGTCGCCGCAGCCCTTTCGCAGGAAGGTGCGGCGGATGTCGCCGTCGAGATAGACCGGCTTGCGCGTGCGCTGATTCTCAGCGATGTGAAAGACCAGAACCATCTTGCCGCCGATATCCAGCCTCTGTTCGGTCACTTGCACATCATGATTTATCTTGGCGTCGGCATGCAGAACCGAGAGGAAATCGTTCTGGACCTTATCCGACTGTTCGACACCCGTGACCTCGTAGGCTTCGCCGCGCTGGGCGACACCGAACACCAAGCGTCCGCCGTGGGTGTTGGCGAAAGCGGAAACGGTCTCAAAGGCGGACTTCGGAACATTCGTGCGAGCTTCTTTGAACTCGATGTCGTTCCATTCGCCTGCCTTGAGCAGCTTTTTTAGTTCCGCCTGTTTCATACGCCAGTCCTCGTTTCGACGGCCTGGATTGGATACTCCCGAAGCCGCTCCGTAGCCCAGCGCCGGAACTGGGCGCCGCGATGCGATTTTACCCGGTATCCAACCGACATAATTATATCCAGACTATAAAAAGCGATCTTGCGCTGAACATGGCGCCCGCCCTCTGTTTGAACTGTCAAGTATTCCTTGACAGTTGCCGTTTCCGCCAGTTCCTGTTCTTCGAAGATGTTGTTTATATGAAGACTTGTGTTTTGTTTGCTGGTTTGAAACAGTTCGGCTATTTGAATTTGAGAGAGCCGGACAGTCTTATCTTCCAATCGCACCTGAATCCGACTGGAACCGTCTTCAAGCTGATAAAACAATACCGCAGAGTTATTGGGAACATTGTCAGGCAGGTTTTTAGTCATAAAGCCTTCTATTGTGCAAAGATTTGAAGCAGTGTTCCCAGGCTCTGTAATCCCGTCCGAATTATTTTACATTTAAGCGTTTAAGCAACGTCCCCTGGATACCCGTTCTGCCGCGCGCCGGCGGTTCCCCTGCGCGCGACGGCTGTATGCGTGTCATTCAACCCTTTCCATTTTAGAATCACAGCGCAAACAGAGCACAATGCCCTTCCCGGCCTCCACGTGCGAACTGCACTGATCACAGTAGTTCCGTCCGCATTTCCCGCAATAGTAAATGGCTCTGGCGATCTTATCGGTGCGCCAACTCCTATCACCGGGCGAAGCGCCGCAGAAAAGACACCACGCTCTGCCCGGCTTCCCGTAACCTGTCTTTGCTTTTCCCATAAGCACGGTCATCCTACCGGCAGGCCCTTCTCCCGCAGCGCCGTCCAAAGGTTTCTCCTGCTGCGGTGGGTGACGGCCCACCGGCGTACGGTCCCGGCATAGGCCTGCGGCGCGAACTCGCGCAGGGCAGCGAGCCACTCGACGCAGCGAGAGTAGTTCGAGCCCATAGCGTCCCCGGGATCCGGAAGCATGCGCGCGAAGTTCCGCTTCCAGAAGGCGAACAAGTCCGCAGGCAGGTCCCGTCCCTTGAGCCTGCGCAGCCAGCGCCGTCTGGACCCACCCAGGCGGCGGTCTCCGCCAGGGCGCCGGGAAACCAATCGGTAGACTTGGCGGGAGGCCTGGCGCAGAGCCCTGCCGTCGTCAAGGTCCATGGTCAGAGTAGCGAGGGCGCCAAAGACCCCCCTAAGCCTGGCGGGAGTCTTTTCAGTCTCCCCGAACCAACCCTTCACGCTCCGGTGAAAGGCCTCGGACCCACCGGAGCGGGCGGCGTCGGCCAGGGCATGGATCCAGTTGCGCATCCCGGAAGCCCCCTGCCTGGATGCCGGGCCCAGACTTGCGTCGGCGACCAGGCCGCGCCACTGCGCAAACAACCTGTCCGCCAGACCGGAGAAACCGGGCGGGACGTCCTCGAAAGCGCCGAGCGAAGCGTCCCAATCCGCCCATTCGCGGCAGAGCGCCGCCTGGAGCCCCAGGGCGCAGGCGGTTTCATCCTCGCCAAGGGCCCGCGCGGCCTTGCGCCAGGCATCAAGCAAGCCGACGGCCTGGCAGTTATCCGGCTCCCGGTACCGGTACTCCCTATGTCCGGCCAGAAGGACTTCCTTCGGGTCCCAAGTCTGCCCTGTCCGCAGATTTAGAAAGGAGCGGAGGCCTTCCCCGCTGATGCGGATTGCGTCCTCGAAGGCCCTCCTGGCCAACAGATTCCTGGCCACGGGCAAGGCCAGCTTCCAGTCCTCCGGGATGTTCACTCTGCACGACTCCAGGTAGCGGGCCGGATCCTCCAGGCGGCATAGCCTTTGGTACACGCCGAACCAGCCGGAATGGGGCGATTCCAGGGCCTCCTTCCAGCGGAGCTCGTCTTTGCACCCCAGTATTCCCCGGAGAGTCCCGGCGCGGTCCTTGACGCTGAGCCTGCTGATGAACCCTGCCACGGTCTTGGCATGCAGTTCCAGGTTCCGCGCGGAGGCTTCAAGTTCCCGCAGCTTGTCCACGAATGCGAATGCCCCGGTCCCGTCGCGCTGCGCGACCAGCCATTCCCACTCCAGGAGGCAGGCTGTGGTCTCAGGCCCCAGGCCCAGGCCATCCATCCGGAAGGGGTCCAGCCACTCCGGAAGCCCGGAGCCGATCTCATCGACCGTCCACTCGATCACTTCCGCGAATTTGAAGCCAGGGTCCAGGTTCGCCTTGAACACGCGGCGGATCAAGGGCCTCATCCTGGCCGCGATGGGTTCAAGGTCCCCGGCCAGGGAGTCGGGATCGAAGCAGGGCTCCTCCCAGTGATGGCCCTGAAGGACGTATTTGCCGTTCTCGTCGCCGGATTCGCAGACCACCTTGTCCCAATCGCGCCGGCAATTCTTCCATTCCCGGCGAACCTTATCTGCAGGTAATATAAGACCAGTTGTCATAAGCCCCCTCCCTGCCTGATTTCCATGGAATTAAGTATTATGTCCCCGAATTCCCTGCGCGAGATCCGAGCAAAACATGGCAAGTTCGTATTCATCATGGACGTTGTTGAATATGGCAGGGATCCTTTTGATGAAGTGCCACGTCAGCTCGAGGGCTGCGGCAGGCGCGGATTCAGCCAGGAAATGGATTTCATCCAGAACCTGGTTGAGATCCTCCATGTAGGAGTCCACTTGATTCCATTCGACAAAGCCGATCCGAAGGACCTCATGGATCTGAGCTCGTATTATGGCCGCCGACTTTATGGTATCGCGCGGTTTCATCCGCGCCTCCGCTGCGCCCGGACAACACGCGGACTCGGGGTGGCGCAACTGACGGGCGCGACAATCCGGTTGCGAATTCCGGCCGGAGCGGTTGCGGATAGTTGCGGATTCATGTGGCCTCCCGCCGTTCGTTCAAGACGTAATAGGTGGCGCGCGCGAAGCCCCGTTTCTCCGCCAGTCCCAGGCCCTGAAGTTTCGCCATGTCTTTGCGAACGGCCTGCTCGGTCACGCGGAGCCGGGCCGCGATCTTCGGGACCTGCACGGTCCCGTACTCAGAACCGATAATCCCCACGTAGACGTCTGCTGCGTCCAGTTCCGCCAGATAGCACTTTTCGGCGGGATCGGTGGACGCCGGCAGATATTCAAAGAGAACCGCCTCGCAATGCCGGGAGAGAAAGGAATCTATGCTGACCAACTCGGCGACGGAGACACGCTCATTCTCCAGTTCGTGCCGGACAGAACTGACAAAAATCCTCATCTTGCTCATGCGTTCACTCCCGTAGCGGCATGCGCGATACCCTTCGCCCCGACCAACATGCTCCCCTTGGCCCTGGCAAGCAGGCTGCCGAAAGGGTCCTGCACCCGGACAACACGCGGGATCTGCGCCCGGCCGGCTTCTCCAACTTGCCGGCGAAGTTTTTCCCGTTTTGCTTTCCCGAGTTCCTGATTTTTAATCATAA
>PEXO01000157.1 GCA_002779045.1 Elusimicrobia bacterium CG08_land_8_20_14_0_20_59_10
CATCAGCGACGGGCGCAGCTGGTACTGGTGCCTGCCCATGAGCGAGAGCACCGCTGCCTGCATCCCGATAAAGAAGATCATCAGCGCCGGGACCAGGCGGGCCCAGCCTTTTACCGTCATCTCCCAGAGCCGCCGGCGGTTGGTGCTGGCCGAGGCCTTGGGGAAAAGCACGGTCCCTATAGCATAGCCCAGGTAGGCGGCTATGCCTATGGTGGCGGTATTACAGGCCGCGTACAGGCCAACTTTTTCCGGGGCGAGGAAGGCGTTGAGGATAAGGCCCTGCACGTTCAGCGTCAGGTAGTAGCCCAGCCCTCCGCCGAAGGAATAGGCGCTGTACTTCGTCAGCTCGCGGAATTTCTCTTTTACCGGGAAAGAAAAACGGATAGAGAAGGCGAATTTAGCCAGCCAGAACAGGCCTAAGCCGCCGAAGGCAGCAACATAGGCGTATGCCATGGCCTGGTAGGTCCTGCCCAGGCCGTATATCCCCAGGAAGAAAGCCGCGGAGAGCACTACGCTGAAGGCTATCTCGGTCAGGCCGCGCTTTGAGAACTCCCCGGAGGCCTGCAGGAAGCCGGAGGCGAGCATGAAGGCCGCGGTAGCCAGCGCATAGCAGAGCGCCAGCCCGAGCAGTCCCGGGGGAATGCCCAAGAGCGCGCTCATGGCCTGCCTGAAATAGAGCACTACTCCGGCCGCGACCGCCGCCAGCGCCAGGAAGATGGCGCCTGCCGCGGTGAAAATGGCGCTCCTGTCCTGCGGTGCCACCCCGTAGCGTATCACGGAGTTGTTGAGCCCCGCGATAATAAAAGGGGAGATGGCCGCGCCGGCCGAGACCAGTACGTTTATCCTCCCGTACTCCGCGGGACCGAGCAAATTGCCGGCGGCGATGTTGACCAGAGCGGAGATCACCTTGGCCACCGCGAAGCTGACGCCTATCCAACTGAGATGGCGGAGAAAAGCCACGCCGCCCTCGCCGGGCTGTTCCCCCGCCAGCCTGCGGAAAAGGTAGTGCAGCAGGTCCTGTCCGTCGTCCCCGGGCGGCGCCGGCTCGGCTGCGGCAAGCAATTCGTCCGCTATCAGCAGCTCCGCGAAGAGCGGCGCCTTGAAATGCTCCAGTATCTCGTGGCCGTTCACCTCCCGCCTTAGCGCCAGGCGGCCGCCGGCCTCCTGCAGCGCCACCAGGGCCTCGCCGTCTTTGTAGCGGGTATTGTTCTGGGAAATAAAAAGCCAGCCGCCCGGTGCCAGGTTCTTTGCCAGGTTGGCCACCGCGTCGCGCATTTGCGCCGGGGTAAAGCCGACATTGCTCAGCACATTGGCGCATTTTATGATGTCCGCCCTGCGCGGCAGGGAGCCGGTGAAGATGTCGAAGGGGATTATCTCCGCTTTAGGGAAGCCAGCCTCCAGCAGCGGGTTCAGCGCCTTTATGGTACCGGCGTTCTCCGGCACGGGCCCGGCGGCGATGCCGGCGCACAGGTAGAAGCCCGGCAGTTTCAGCGACAGCGCGCCGTTCTCATTATTGTAAAAGAACCTGGCAGGGCCGCGGTCCAGGCAGCGAAACCCCGTCTGCCTGTCGGAAAGGACCAGCTCAGCGTCCTTAACCGAAGCCAGCAGCCCGGCGGCCGAGATGCCGTCGGAAACACCGGTTTCCACCAGCAGGTTCCCCGGCTTCACCTTTTCCAGCACGGCGCTGTCGGTCAGCGGGCTGCGGCCGGCGGCGGTGGTCTTATAGGCGCAGCCGCTGCGGAAAAGCGTCATGGCGCGGGAGAACAGCCTGCCTTTTTCTTCCGGCGGCAGGCCTGAGGCGCGGATCTTTTCAAGTATGTCCGGGCTGAATTTCAGCCGCAGCAGGATAAGCGGCCATTTCAGTAAGGGGCTCTCAACGGCGGCCAGATAAAAACGCAGCAGCCAGAGCCGGTCAAGGCAGGGGCCGCTGCGAAGCAATATCTGTCTCAGGTCGGGCAGCATCGAATCTGATTCTAGCAAATGCGCGGAGTGGTTCAAAAAACCGCCCGCCGCCGCTGCGCGGGTTTTCAATCCCCGCCCAATTCAATGCTTTCGCGCGCCAGCGCGTCTTTCCAGATGAAGTAGAAGCT
Source organism: Elusimicrobia bacterium CG08_land_8_20_14_0_20_59_10 (assembly GCA_002779045.1). GTDB lineage: Bacteria > Elusimicrobiota > Elusimicrobia > Elusimicrobiales > UBA9959 > UBA9959. The sequence goes on from PEXO01000157.1 coordinate 2,091, forward strand.
GAGGAAGATCACCGCCGAGCCGGCGGCGAAGATGACGCTCGCGACGCCGCGCGGGTGCGCTATCAGGCCCAGCTCGGTAAGCAGGTAGGCCCAGTCATGCCCGCCGCCCACCAGGGGCAGCGCCTGCCGCGCCGCGTCCCCGGCGTAAACGCTGATGTTGAGCAAACTCTCGCCCAGCCAGAACAGGCAGAGCTGCCAGCTCAGGTTCTGCCCCTGCCGTATGCCGGCCGCCACGCAGACGGCCGGCACCAGCAGCTGGAAGATGCTGCCGCCGGCCACCATGAGGAACCTGGGGAAAAAGCCGAAGACCACGTGGCCGGCCTCGTGTATGACCAGGTTGGTGTGGTCGAGAAAAGAAAAATAGTTGGTCTGCCTGAACCACTGCAGGTAGACCAGCGCCAGGCCGCCTATCACCAGCAGCCGTATCCACAGGCGGTAGGCCGGGCGCTGCGCCGGGTGGGAAGGCGGCGCCGGCAGCGTCAGCTCCGCCGCCCTTTCCCTCATCTTCGCCTCGGCCCGCACCTGCGCCGGGACCAGCAGGTCCTTGAGGCACGCGCCGCAGGCCTCGCTGGTTATGTGGTTGTCGGCCCCGCAATACGGGCATTTTATGCGCTCGGGTATTTCCTGTTCGTTTTCCATCCGGTTCCCCGCTGTCCATAAGCGGTATATTATTTTATAATACCGTACACGCACAAGAGCTGCGGAAAATATGGCTGAAGAACTGGATCTGTCAAAAATGCGCCGGATACTGGTGGTGAATTCGCGTTCCGGCCCGGCAAAGCTTTCCGGGCAGGTGATGTGGGGGGCCTGGGCCGTGGCCAGCTATCTGAAGACCGCTGTGAAGGACGCCGACGTAGTCTATCTCGACGAGAACAACGAGGACGATTTCTTCGCTAAGTTCGCCGAGGCCGTGAAGGACCGCGACACGGCGTGCTTCTCCGTCACGTCCATGCAGATAAAGCACACGCTGCCGCTGATCCGCTATGTAAAGGAAAAGCACCCCGGCGCGCGCGTGATAACCGGCGGCATACACCATATACTTTTTCCGGAGCAGCCGCACGGCGCGCTGATAGACGCGGCCGCGTCCTATGAGCTGCCGCGGGGCAGCTTCCTGTACGAGTTCCTGCCCAAAAAGGTGCGCGAAACCTACCGCCGCGAGCGCGCGCAGGTCCTGACGGGGTTCAACTGCTCGTTTAAATGCGCTTTCTGCGTGAACAGCGTGCGCAACTGCCGCTACGAAGCCCGGCCCCTGCCGGAGATACTGGCCGACCTCGACTACGTGGTGAAGGAATTCGATCCGCCGCTGGTATACTTCCGCGACGAGGATTTCTTCTTCGACATGGAAAAAGCCAAGGCCGTAATAGCGCATATCCTTGAGAGGGGCTACCGGTTCAAATGGGAGGCCACGTCCCGTGTCACCAATTTCAACGACACAAGAATAAACGACGCTCTGCTGGAGCGCATGGCAGGGTCCGGCTGCATGCAGCTGCGTTTCGGCGTGGAGAGCGGCTCACAGAAGACGCTTAACTATCTGCGCAAAGGCCAGACGGTGGCCCAGATAAAGCGCGCGGTGGCGCAGTGCGTGAAGTACGGCATAGGCGCCAACTGCTCGCTGCTGACAGGCCTTCCCGGCGAGACCCCGGCCGACCGCGAGGAAACTTTCCGGCTGATAACCGAGCTGCATGAAATGGGGCCGCTGGTGGTGATACTCGGGCCGCAGGTTTACCGGCCTTATCCCGGCGGGACCATTTACGAGGAAGTAAAGAAATACGGCCTGAAATTCCCGTCCTCCTTCGGCGAGTGGGAGAATTTTTACGACAATAATCCCACCGGCTCGGTCTTCGATGAGGACCCCAGCTATCCCTGGCTGAGCGCGGAAGAGAACAAATATCTGCCGCGCGCCTGGGAGGTGGCGCATTACGGGCTGAACTGGAGCGCCTCGGGCAATCCGGTAAAAAAACTGATAGGCTTCTGGTTCAAGCATGCCCATTGGAATAAGCGCTGGTTCGGCGGCCCGGACCTGGCGCTGTTCATGCTTATCAGGAAGAGGCTTCTTAAGAGCGGTATCTGAAAGGAACCGCTGGCTCCCGGAAACTCGCCAGCGCTTATTGCCCCGACCGTCGGCGGATAGTTCAGTCCCCTCCTCCCCGTTTATAAACGAGTTTAAAAGTGGTTTAATGTAACTATATGCTGAAAAAACTCGTTGAAGCCATCATCGGTTCTAAAAGCGAACGCGCATTGAAGACCATACAGCCCGTGGTGGCACAGATAAATTCCTTCGAAGAAGAGATCTCGAAACTCACCGACGAGCAGTTAAAGGCGAAGACCCCGGAGTTCCGGGACAGGCTCGCCAAGGGCGAGGGCCTGGACGATATCCTGCCGGAGGCTTTCGCCTGTGTGCGCGAAACCGCCAAGCGCGTGATCAAGTTGCGCCACTACGACGTGCAGCTGGTGGGCGGGCTGGTGCTGCACCGCGGCAAGATAGCCGAGATGCGCACCGGTGAGGGAAAGACCCTGGTGTCCACGCTGCCGGCTTATCTCAACGCGCTTACGGGCAAGGGCGTGCATATCGTGACCGTCAACGATTACCTGGCCAAGCGCGACAGCCAGTGGATGGGCCCGGTGCACGAGTTCCTGGGCCTGACGGTGGGCTTCGTGCAGCACGACATGCGCAACGAAGAGCGCCGCGAGATGTACAACCGCGACATTACCTATATAACCAACAACGAGGTGGGGTTCGATTACCTGCGCGACAATATGGTGATGGACAAGTCGGAGCGCGTGATGCGCAACCGCAATTACGCCATAATCGACGAGGTGGACTCGATACTGGTGGACGAGGCCCGCACTCCGCTCATCATCTCCGGCCCGGCCGAGGAATCCACCGACAAGTATTACCTGGTGAACCGCGTGATACCGCTGCTCAGCCCGCGCTTCATCACGGAGAAGGAAGAGATAGACGCCAAGCGCGATGGGCTCGACCTGGGCAAGGGCTACGACGCCATCGTGGACGAAAAGAGCCACACCGCCACCCTCACCGAGGAGGGCGTGTACAAGGCCGAAAAGATACTGGGCGTGGGCAATATCTACGACGACATCACCTCCGAATGGGCGCATCACCTTACGCAGGGCCTGCGCGCGCATCACCTGTTCCGTAAGGACGTGGAATACGTGGTGAAGGACGGCGAGATAGTGATCGTGGACGAGTTCACCGGCCGCCTGATGCCGGGGCGCCGCTGGTCGGACGGGCTGCACCAGGCCATAGAGGCCAAAGAAAGCATGCGCATAAAGGAAGAGAACCAGACGCTGGCGACCATAACCTTCCAGAACTATTTCAAGCTTTATAAGAAACTCTCGGGCATGACCGGCACGGCCATGACCGAAGCCGATGAATTCTGGGAGATCTACAAGCTGGAGGCGGTGGAAATACCGCCCAACCGGCCGCTGGTGCGCACGGACTCCCCGGACAGGATCTACCGCACCGAGCGCGAAAAGAACAACGCCATAACCATGGAAATAGAGGAGCGGTGGCGCAAGGGCCAGCCCATGCTGGTGGGGACGCGCTCCATAGAGAAGTCCGAAAAACTCGCCACCATGCTGCGCACCAAGGGCATACCGCACCAGGTGCTCAACGCCAAGTATCACGAGATGGAAGCGCAGATAATTTCCCAGGCCGGCCGCAAGGCCCAGGTGACTATAGCCACCAACATGGCCGGCCGCGGCACGGACATAGTGCTGGGCGGCAACCCGGCGGAACTCGGGGAGCAGGAGCATGTCTGCACGGTCGGCGGCCTGCACGTGATGGGGACGGAACGGCACGAGAGCCGCCGCATAGACAACCAGCTGCGCGGCCGCTGCGCGCGCCAGGGCGACCCCGGCTCTTCAGTGTTCTATGTCTCGCTTGAGGACGAGCTGATGCGCCTGTTCGGCTCCGAGCGCATCTCCGCCATAATGGAGAAGCTGGGCATGGAAGAGGGCGAGGTGATAGAGTCCTCCCTGGTCAGCCGCCAGATAGAGGGGGCGCAGAAGCGCGTTGAGGGCATGAACTTCGACGCCCGCAAACAGCTGCTGGACTACGACAATGTGATGAACAAGCAGCGCTTGGCGGTTTACGAGCTGCGCAATATCATACTGGACGGCGACGACGTCGCGGGCCGCGTAAAAAGCATGATACACGAAGCCGTGGAGGAGCAGCTTGACGTCAACGCCCCGGCGGAGAAGGCATCCTCGCTTTGGACCATGGACGTGCTGAACGTCTTCCTTAAAAAAACCTTCGGTTTCGACGTGGTGTACACCGCCGACGAGATCCACGTCCTTACGCGGCCCGTCCTGGAGGGCGAGGTGTTCAAGCGCGTGGATGCCGCCTATGAGCTGCGCATGAAAGATTTCGCCGAGCGCAATGTGGACTTCACCGAGCTGCAGCGCGTGCTGCTGCTGCAGATAATGGACCATATCTGGAAGAACCACCTCTTCGACCTGGATCACCTGAAAAAGGGCGTGGGGCTGCGCGCCTACGGGCAGAAGGACCCGCTGATAGAGTATCAGAAGGAATCCTACTCGCTGTTCGAAACCATGCTGGGCCGCGTGCGCGACCAGATGGTGGAATATGTTTTCCGCGTGCAGCTGCCGCCGCGCCCGGTGGCGCGCCCGGCGGCGGCCGTGCCGGCGGCGGCACAGGACGCGAAGCAGCGGCCCGGGTCCGGGGAGCCCGGGCAGGCGCAAAAACCGCATGTCGCCAAGGTGGGGCGCAATGACCCCTGTCCCTGCGGTTCCGGAAAAAAATACAAGAAGTGCCACGGCGCGGGCTAGGGGAAGTTACCGGTAACCAGTGACCGGTAACCGGTGAAGAGCGGCGGATAAGATGATAAATCCAAGAGGGATTCGCTCTTTTTTCCCCTCACTGGTTACCGGTCGCTGGTTACCGGCCACCTTCCCGTTATTAACTTCCGTCCTGCTGATATTAAGTTATCCCGGCTTCAACCAGGGCTGGCTGGCCTGGCTGGCCATGGCGCCGCTGTCCTGGCATATCCTCAATTCCAAAACCGTAAAAGCCGCGCTGGCCGGCGGCCTGGGCGCCGGTTTCTTTTTTTACCTGGGCATTCTTTACTGGATCTACCCGACCATGCGCGCCGGCGGCGTGGAGCCGGCGGTGTCGGCGCTGGGGCTTGTGCTGCTGGCGGGATGGCTCTCCCTGGAGTTCGCGGCGGCTTCCTGCTTCGGCTACTGCCTTAAAATGTCCGGCGGCGCGGCCTTTCCCTGTGTTTTCGCCTCCGGCTGGGCGCTTATGGAATGGGCCAAGGTGACGGTGAACCTTAAGGCCGTGTGGTTCCCCTGGTTCACGCTGGGCTATACGCAATGGCGGTATACCGAGCTTATCCAGGTGGTCTCGCTTACCGGGATCTACGGGCTTAGCTGGGCGGTCTGCTTTACCGGCGCGCTCATAGGCGCGCTGGTCTACCGGCGCCAGAAGCCCCTGAACACGGCCCTCTCCCTGGCGCCGGCCGTGCTTATTATCGGCGGGCTCTGGCTCTACGGCAGAGCGGCGATACCCGCTGTCGTCCCCGGACAGAAAAGCCTGAAAGCCGCCCTGCTTCAGCCGTCCATAGACCTCTACGCTAAATGGGACCGGCGCTACGCGGACGAAATCGAGGCGAAGCTGGAAGGGCTTGTGAAGGGCTCCGGCAAGCCCGACCTGGTGATCTGGCCGGAGAACTCCCTGCCGGGCTGGATAGAGGATAAGCATTACGGGGACTGGGTTTCCAGGCTGGCGCGGGAGACCGGCGCCTCGCAGCTGGTGGGTTCCATTTCGCGCGGCGACGGCAGGCGGGTGGCGGTCTTTCACATAGACCCGGCCGGCGCCCAGCAGGCCGAGTATTTTAAGCGGGTGCTGGTGCCCTTCGGCGAATATGTGCCGCTGCGGGGGCTGCTGGGGAAATTCATCGAGCCGGTGGCGGCCATGGGGGAATTTTTCCCCGGCGCGCTGAAGCAGCCGCTTATGGAAATTAAAGGCATAAAGACCGCGCCCGTCATCTGCTACGAGTCCGTTTTTCCGTACCTGTTCCGCTCCGACGCGCGGCGCGGGGCGCAGCTCTTCGTGAACATCACCAATGACGGCTGGTACCTGGACACGGCGGCGCCGGCCCAGCACCTGCTGGTGAACGTTTTCAGGGCGGTGGAGACCCGCCGGCCGGTGCTGCGCGCGGCCAATAACGGCATTTCAGCCTATATCGATCCTTACGGGCGAATAAAAAACCGCCTGGAGTTGAACGCTGTGGGGGTTTTGAGTGTCGAGCCGGAAACAGACCCCGCCGCCCCGCAGAGCTTTTACACAGCCAATGGCGACCTCTTCATCTATGCCTGCGGCATGATCTGCCTGGCCTTCCTGCTGGCCGTGCTGCTGTAAAGGTCCTGAATGAAAATAGTTTTCTCACCGAAATACACCGCCAAACTGCGCGGGCATGTTTTCCGCCCGGACAAGTTCGCCGCCGCGCTGGACCTGCTGCTGGCCGAGAAGGTCTTTTCCCGGGAGGACATTGTCCGGCCCGCCCCGCCTTCGCGCGCGGACCTGGAGCTGGCGCATACGCGCGGCTGGGTGCGCCGGAACCTGGCCTTTAAGTTCACGCCGGCCGATTCTGCCCGGGCGGAAATGAAGATAAGCCGGTCCGTGGCCCTGGCGCACCTTATGAACGCGGGAGGCACTATAAAAGCCGCGGAGCTGGCCCTGGAAACGGGGCTGGGGCTCAACTGCGGCGGCGGTTCACATCACGCTTTCGCCGGTCACGGTGAGGGTTTCTGCCTGCTTAACGATATTGCCGTTGCGGTGAAAAAACTGCTGAAGGCCGGACGCATATGCCGCGCGCTGATAATAGACCTGGACGCCCACCAGGGCAACGGCACCGCCGCCATCTTCCGCGGCGACAGGCGCGTCTTCACTTTTTCAATGCATAATGCGGAGATCTATCCCGAAAAGAAGGAAAAAAGCTCGCTGGATATCCCGCTGCGCCCGGGCTGCGGGGATACTGTCTACCTGGCGCTGCTTAAGAAAGCACTGCCGCGCATTATGGACCGGTTCCGTCCGGAGCTTGCTGTATATGCGGCCGGGGCGGACGTTTACCGCGGCGACGCGCTGGGCGGGCTGAAGCTAAGCATAGGCGGCATCAAAAAGCGTGATAGCTTTGTCTTTTCTGAATGCAGGCGCCGCGCCGTGCCGGCAGCGGTGGTGCTGGGCGGCGGCTATGCCAAAAAGTTCCCGGATACCGTCCGCATACACGCCAATACCCTCCGGGCGGCGGCAGCAGGCGCGCGCTGAGCGTCCGCCGGGAAAGAAGCCTGTCAAGATGATAAATGGTAACCCTGCTCCCTGGGCAGCTTATTATTAATTCCCCGCTGGTTGTGGTAAAGTATATGCGTGTATCCCTCCGCCTGGATTGTAAATGGGAGGGGTATAAGCGCAGTTATGCCACATTACCGGGCCGTCATACCCCCACTTTGAGCGGCATATGGCCATTGCGGGATCGGCGGTGGGGTCCTGGCCTGAAACAAAAATCGCCGAGTGATCGTCGGAGAAATAATCCAGTTTCATCCCGCTTTCTACTGTCGGACCAAGCCATGGAGAATAACTCCCATCCAGCCAATATTGCTGTTGATTCGGTTTGTATATCCGTATCATGTTTGAGATTGACTGATAGTGCCAGGTATATGAATGGCAATTATACAGCAGTGAGCAATTTGATTCCCGTTTTGCCAAAGGACCGAGCCATGCAACGTCTATTAACTGATTGCATTTCAGCATTTCCTTCTCGCCATATTCATCCGTTTTCGGGTCCATTTGCCTTGCCGGCACCGTAGAACCTTTTGGGGTGTATACAGTCGTGGCAGACTCCTTTGGCAAATTCTCCTGCGGTAAAACGTTATTAACCTTCATAATTTCTTTGCTGAGCCCTCCAGCTTCGTTTAATTCCCTTCTTGTTTCGTATTTTGCCAGAAGTTCTTTTTTCATTGCCTTAAGCTGGGCTTCCGTTAAACCGGCGCGAATGACGTCCTGCGCGAACAGGATTTCAAAACTGTAGCAATAAAAAAGGTAATCGCCGATTTCCATGTCGGTGGCTTCCTTTTTCGGCGGGGGTATGGAACGGTATTTCAACAGCAACTCGCTACCGGCATCCTTGCGCGCAAGCAATTCCTGGATACCATTAAAATACGCGGCCATATCACTAAATGCCTGTTGGAGCCCACTGTTAGCGGTTAGAATATTCGCCCAGTAAAAAGGGTAGTTTAAGACGGTTCCTATCAAGCCCGCGGTAGATATTTTTTTGAGCAACGGTTCCGGTATTTGACAGACTTTCAGTCTCTCTTGAATGTTAAGCGCTTTCCATTCCGCTGTCCCGGGCTTTACCGGGAAATCATAGGCATCATTTATGTTGTTTAATGCTAAAACCCGCGGCGGCTGAATGTTTGTGTTGTCGCCTGAGCCGCTGATATTTAAAGCGGAAATGCCATTAAGGTCGAAATCACGCGCGCAAATAGTCAGGCACATTAAAGGAACTATAATTGCGCCTGTTATAAATTTTCTCATAAAAAAATCTCCCCCCCTTGAAAATGCCAGCCTGCTTATAGTATTGTCTGCGGTTTAGCGTTTGTCAAGGCTCGCTGATCGCTGATGCGGCCGCCGTGAATTGATGAAATAACGGCGACTAATGAAACCACATGCCGCTTATTACCATCAACACCCCGCAGCGCTGCGGCATCGTAAACATGACCCGCAAGGTTGAGGATAAGCTTGCGAAAAGCGGGATAACAGTGCGCTTCCGCTGCCCAAAATGCGGGCACGATGGTTTTGTGGCCCTTTCCTGCGAGCGCCGGGGTCAGCGTGTCCAGTCGCGGGGGGTATTAATGAAAACCGCGTCGTACTTGGAGGCGCGGTCATAAAGTGCTGCTTTCTTGCTTTCACACTCTTTGATCCACTGCGTGGCGGTTCCCCGGGGGTCGCGGGAGACGTCCCGGGTTTTATGCTTCTTGGGTGTCATTGTAAAAGCTCCTTAAGGTCTTTGCCGTATAGGCTTTGGCCCTCTTCCAATATCCGGAGGATCAACGGAAGTTTCTTTTTAAGCTTGGCCCGTATTTCCGCCAGCGGTTGAATATACGGCGAGAGGGGGATACTGAACTTCCTATAAACCAAAGTCCGCAGATCCTGTATGCGCTGTTCTAACTCACCGGCGCCTGCGGTGTCGGAAGTGACGACAAGCAGACCCATATCACTGTCTAGGCGTTCCCGGCCCGTAGCCATGCTGCCGAAGACAACAGCGGATAGAAGTTTCTTATT
>PEXO01000113.1:0-1203 GCA_002779045.1 Elusimicrobia bacterium CG08_land_8_20_14_0_20_59_10
TAAGGCCGTGTCCGTGGGTCTGAAGTGGATAAAAAAACACCCGGGCGACGCCCACGCCTACCTGGCCGTTGGCGGCATCTACGGCCTGCGAGCGCGCCTGGCACTGCAGCAGCACCGCTGGTTCAAGGCTTATTTCGACGGGAAAAAGGCCATCTCCAATACGAAGAAGGCCGTTAAGGTAGACCCCGGGCTGTACGACGCGTACCTGGGGCTGGGGATGTACGAGTATTACACCGGCACGCTTCCCGGCGTGGTGAAGTTCTTCGCCAGGTTTATCATGAGCGGTGACCCGAAAAAGGGGCTTGAGTACCTTAATCTCTGCCGGGAGAAGGGGTATTATAACGCCCTCGGGGCGAAACTCCTGTTGATAGAAATCTATACCCAGCCCGGCAGCAAATACGCCGATCCCAGGACGGCGGTGAAATGGGCGCGCGAACTGCGCGCCGCCTTCCCGGCACATCCGCAGATGCATTTCGTGGAGATAGTCTCGCTCTACGAGGCGAAGAATTACGACGAGTCCCGCAGGGAGGCGCTGGAATATCTGAGGTCGGTCTACGAGGGCAAGCCCGCCGCCTACCGCAAACGTTATCTCCCGCGCGCGCTTACGGCCATAGGCACCACCTACCTGGTGGAGAAGAAATACAACGAGGCTGCGGAGTACTTCGCAAAAGCGGCGGCCACCCTCAAGGACGACCCGGTCCTGCACCCGGCGCGCTGGGGCGTGTGGGCTATAGTGAGGCTCGGCAATGTCTATGACCTGAAGGGCATGCGCGACAAGGCTCTGGAATTCTACCACGAGGCTGATGGATACAAGGACGAATGGGGCTTTTCTGAGACCATTGAGCGCTACCTGAAAAAGCCGTTTTCTCCGGAGCAGCTTCCGGGGCCGATGCCCCCGCCGTAAGCGTGCCCCGGGGTCACGCTGTCACAATTCACAAGCCAAAGCTGTATAAAAACTATTAAGGTCGGTAAGTCTTTAAAATAGCGAATAGTTGCCTAGTTGCCTAGTCGCCTAGTCGCCTACTACCATGACACAGGAAGAATTCGAGAGGCTTACAGCGAAAGCCATAAGGCGCCTGCCGCTCTTTTTCAGGGACAGGCTGCAGAACGTGGTGGTGCTTGTGGCCGACGTCCCGACCGCCGCGCAGCGCAAGCGTTTCGGCCCGGGACTGCAGGGCTTGTATGAAGGGGTGCCGCTGCCGG
>PEXO01000113.1:1231-2826 GCA_002779045.1 Elusimicrobia bacterium CG08_land_8_20_14_0_20_59_10
GGACAAGATAACCCTGTTCAGGAAGACCCTTGAGGCGTCCTGCCGCGGCCCGGAAGAACTGGCCGCGGAGATAAGGCACGTGGTAATGCACGAGATAGCCCACCACTTCGGCATAACCGACGACGAGCTTCGCGCCAAGGGCCTGTATTGAACCGGGCAACCAGGCGACTGGGCGACTGGGGGATTAGGCGGGCTTGCCGCGGCGCATGTAGCCCGAGGCTTCCAGGATCTTCACTTTCACCAGTTGCCCGGCCTTCGGCGCGGGTTTCCCCGCCGGATATACTTCCACATGCCCGTCAATTTCCGGCGCGTCGCGGTAAGTGCGGCCGAAGCGGGGCGAATCCATCAGGACCTCCAGCTTTTTGCCTTTCAGGGCCGAGTTCAGCGAATCCACCACCGCGCTCTGGGCGTTTACCAGTGCTTCCGCCCTTTCTTCTTTAACCCGTTCGGGCACCTGGTCCGGGAAGCCGGCCGCCGTCGTGCCCGGCTCGCGGGAGTACTTGAAAACACCGACATTGTCCAGGCGCGCTTCTTTAACAAAGGCCAGGAGTTTTTTAAAATCATTCTCCGTTTCCCCCGGGAATCCCACTATGAAGTTGGTGCGCAGCGCGATATCCGGCATCAGGCCGCGCAGCTCGGCCAGCTTCTTTTTAATGGAACGGCCCGTGGAGAGGCGGTTCATGCGCCGGAGCACGAAGTCGGAGATATGCTGCAGCGGCATGTCCAGGTAGCGGCAGATGCAGGCGTTGTCACGCATAACTCCCAGCAGCTCTTTTGTAAGCCGCTCCGGGTATACGTACATCAGGCGCCAGCGCTTTACGGCTTTTATCCGCGCCAGCCTGGCGAGGAGCGCCGCAAGCCGCGGGCGGCCGTACAGGTCCGTCCCATAGGCGGTGGTGTCCTGCGCTATAAGTGAGATCTCAACGGCGCCGCTCTCGGCCAGCCGCAGCGCCTCTTCTTCCAGTTCCTCGATGGGTTTTGAGCGGAAAGGGCCGCGCAGGGACGGGATCAGGCAATAGGAACAGCGGTTGTCGCAGCCGTCGGCAATCTTAAGGTAGGCGCTGTGCGCGGCGGTAAGGCGGGCTTTCAGGCGGGGGGAATGCAGCGAAGCGGCCGGCGCCGGTATTATCACGCTGTTAGTTCCAAGGGCTTTCGCGGCGTCGGCAAGGGCGTGTATCCCCGCGACAGCGTCAAGCCCCGGGAAGCGGGCGGCAAGTTCCCGCTTCTCGCGCTCTACCAGGCAGCCGGTCACCATTACCCGGGAGAGCTTCCCCCGTCGTTTAAGGGCCAGCAGCCTGTTTATTTCCGCTTCCGATTCACGCACGGCGGAGGAGAGGAAAGCGCAGGTGTTCACCAGCGCGGCGTCGGCTTCGTCCTCGTCGCCGGTTATGTCCCAGCCGGCCGCCGTCAGCTCTCCGGCCATTACCTCAGCGTCGGAAAGGTTCTTCGGACAGCCGAGCGAAATGATAAAGAGCTTTGGCATGGGAAAAACCGCGATGGGGGAGCGGGCTTAGTGTTTCTCAAGCCGCTTGATGATCACGAACGTGCCCCAGGCAATAGCGGCCATGGTCGCCATGAAAAGCGGATAGGCCAGC
>PEXO01000065.1:0-1291 GCA_002779045.1 Elusimicrobia bacterium CG08_land_8_20_14_0_20_59_10
GACCCGGCGGTGCCGTATTATGTCCGCGCCAATGCGGCCAACCGCCTGACCCGGCGGTGCCGTATTATGTCCGCGCCAATGCGGCCAACCGCCTGGGAGAGGAGACCGCCTATTGCGGCGTTTCTTCCACCGCCACTTACGCGGCCATTCCCGGTACCGCCCCCTGGACCAATATCAACATAGACGGCGCCACGGCCAACTGGCTGGACAGCGGCAACCCGGCTGCTACCGAATATGTGCTGCGCTATTCCACCAGTCCGGACTATATAACCTATGGCGCTTCCGACGGGGGGACGGGGACCTCGCGCGGCCTGACAGGCCTGCTGGCTAATACCACCTATTATGCAAAGCTCGCCGCCAAGACTCCCGAAGACGAGGCGATGCGCTTTATCGAGCTGCCGCCGTTCAAGACCGGCTTCGACGCGGGGCTGGATCTCTCCAGTCCGACGGTGGCAGACGCCATGGACCCGGACGCTGACCCCGTCTGGCGCAGCAGCAATACCGCCGTGTACCCGTTCTATTTCAACGATGCGCAGGTCAATGATTCCGGCCTGTCGTATTTTGAGGTTATGGCCGCCACCGAGACGGGCCGCGAATCAGGGATATTGTCCGGCTGGGGCACTGTCGCTTCCGGTATAAACCAGGGCGCTTATGACCAGGACTGGGCCATACCCTGGGCTGTCTGGGAGGCTATGGCGGAGGGGACCTCCAACTATATCTCCATCAGGGTATTTGACAATGCCGGGAATGTGACGTATTCCACCGACTCTTTCTCCGTGCTCAAGGACACCACGCCGCCGCTGGTAGAGGTGGCTTACAGCACGCCTCCCGCCTGGTATATCTCGTACCCCGGAGATATAGACGCGCTGCATTTCGAAGACGCGCTTTCCGGGCTGTTCCGCCTGCAGTACAGCGTAAGCGCCAATGATTCCATCGCCGCCGCCGACGTGGTCGGCTGGACCGGGATCTCCACGCAGACCATGACGCCCGGGGCTACTTTCTACGACCCGGTTATAGCCTATGACTTCGCGCAGCTGGCCAATGGCGTGTCCAATTATTTCAGCCTGCGGGCCTGCGACGTGGCCGGCTCCACGGCTACCGCCACGGCCGTCTTCGCCATAGCCAAGAACGTGGCCGGCCCGATCGTTTCAATAAGCACGCCGGGCTATACCCCGGCTTATCTCTCCACGTTCACGCACGTAGCCGGCACAGCCCTGCCCACCAATGAGCACCCGGTGCTGGGCAGCGAGGTTTCGCTGCGCGACCTTACCGGCGGCGGCTATTTTGACGG
>PEXO01000065.1:1335-2928 GCA_002779045.1 Elusimicrobia bacterium CG08_land_8_20_14_0_20_59_10
ACGGCGAAGGCGTCTTCCTGCGGCGGTTCGAGGGTATAACGCTGGTAAGCGGGCGGGAGTACCAGGCGGTGGCCAGGTCTTCGGATTCCGCCGGCGATTACTCTCAGGCTTTCGCCACTTACATCTTCCGCTTCGACACCGACGCTCCCGCGGCGCAGCTGACCTCGCCCCTGGACGGCGAGACCTATACGGGGTCTTCGCTCTCCGGCACGGCGGCCGACGCTTCCGGTATTTCCTCCGTGGAGATAGCGCTTAAGCGCGTGGCGGACGGGAACTGGTGGAACGGCGGAGCCTGGGGCGCCTCTTTAACCCCGGTGACGGCGGGCAATTCCGGAGACTGGGGTTGGAGCTTCCCGCCCTACCTGCGCGACGGCCTTACGCATGGCGGCCAGTATTATGCCACGGTCCGCGCCATAGACCGCGCGGGCCCCGTCAATACGGGGAACTTCTTCGTACACGGGGCCACCTTCACTTATTCGGATATCACCGCGCCGCCGCAGACGCTCACGCTGGCTGCCGAGGACGGCGGCCGCGTGGGCACGGTGCGGCTGTCCTGGCGCGCCTCGGGCGATAATACCTATACCTACGGCTACCTGCTTTCGGGAACCTTCAAGATAGCCTATTCCACGTATACCGGGGCGGCCGTGTCCACTACCTCGGCCCAGGTAACGGTGAGCACCTCCGGCCTTACCGCCGGCGCTACGCAGTGGCTGCTGGTGGACGGCCTGGACCCGGGCACCTCCTATTATTTCACCCTGTGGACGGCCGACGACGTGCCTAACTGGTCGGCGGCTTCCACGCAGGTGGTCTGCGCGGCCAGTCTCCTTAATTCCGGGGCGCTTACCGGCTATGTCTACGACGCTTCCACCCAGCCCGTTACCGGCGTGCTGGTGGAGGCGCTGGGCGCCACCGGCGCGGTGGAGGGGAGCGACTATACCGACGTCTCAGGCGCCTATTCCCTGTCGGCCCTGGAATCGTCCATGCTGTCCGTTAGGGCGGTGTGGGCGGCGCAGGATATTGAGAGCTCCGTTACCAAGGACGAGATAGCCAACGGCTCCTCCGGGGTGGATTTCAGGCTGAGCGTAACCTACCAGCTGGCCGTCATTTCCGGCGTGATACCCTCGGGCTATCTGCCGCGGGGGGGCCTGCCGCCGGGCGCGGCGCGCAGTTATACCACCCGGGCCGTACGGCCGCAGGAACAGGGCAGGCCCTTCGCCGAGCTCTACCGCCGGGGGCGGTGCATAGGCACGGCGTTCACGGATGCCGGCGGGTCGTTTGAAGTGCCGAACCTGCTGCCGGGAACCTATTCGCTGCGGGTCTATAACGGTTCCGATTTCAGCAAAATGACCACGATAACCCTGCATCCCGGGGAGCGCTTCGTCTTTACCCCGGAATTCGAGCTGCTTAACAAGGACAGGGTGTACGCCTACCCCAACCCGGCCGGCGCGCGGGTGAATTTCCATTTCTCCACCATAGCCGGCGCGGCGGCGCAGGTGGAGGTGTTCGATATAACGGGGCGCCTGATCAAAACGCTTAAGAACGCGCAGTCGGATACCGGCTGCACCGGATGCGACGGCGGCGGCAGGAAGCTGA
>PEXO01000034.1:0-877 GCA_002779045.1 Elusimicrobia bacterium CG08_land_8_20_14_0_20_59_10
AGCGAACCCGTGGAAGCCGTGAACTGCGTGACCGCCTGCGGGTTCAGGCTGTCCACGCAGGTGAAGGTGGCCCCCGGCACCGCGAAGGCGGAGTAATTAGCGGGCGAGGCTGCGTCTTTAACGCGGACGGTCACAAAATACTGCTGGTTATGCACAAGGCTGCCGCGCAGCAGCGGCCCGGGCGCGAAGGTCCACAGCGCGGAAGCAGCCGTGGCGCTGGCCACCATGGTCTCGCCCCAGTCCCCGGCCTGGGAATTCCACCATTTGGAATCCGAGATGCGCTTTACATAGATTTCCGTTTCCAAAAGACCCGCGCCCCCAGCGTCGGCGGCCGTCCCGGAGATCTCGCCGAACACGGATACCGTTGAGCCGCCTATAGGAGTAGAAAGCGACACCGTGGGCGCCGTCTGGGAAAAACGGAAGCTTACGGCGGGATACGGCGCGGGCGTCTCAAGCCCGTTTATATCCCGGGCGCGGGCCCGCACTTTATATTGCGCGGCCGGCGAGAACGGCACGGTCGAAGCGTCAAAGCTCCACGAAGCCTGCCCAACCGCCTGCAGCCAGGTTTCCGCGCCCGCCGCAAAAGCCGCCCCGTCATAGTACCAGGACGCCGGGTCCGTAAGGTCCTGCAGCGAGATCTCCGCGTAAGCCGGCGGGGATTGCTCGTTCATCTCCGCAGCCGTCCCCGCAAAAGCGGTAATGGTGGACACATAAGCCCCGGCGGGACTGGTTATAGCCACGGTAGGCCCCACGGTATTCTTCAGGATGCGCAGCACATCGTTGGCGGTGGCGGTATTGCCCGCCCTGTCGGCCGCGCGCACGCTTATGTAGTTGCTGGCCCCGTCCTCCAGCGCCGCGAAGTTAACGCCCCAGGCCT
>PEXO01000034.1:1011-2838 GCA_002779045.1 Elusimicrobia bacterium CG08_land_8_20_14_0_20_59_10
CCCGTGAAAGTGCCGGGGTCGGTATCCAGCCAGCCGGCGGGCGAAGCCGCGCTGCCGGCTATTTCCGGCGTGGTGGTATCGCGCAGCACGTAGAACACGTCCGAAGAAACCGCCACATTGCCGTCGTTGTCCGCCACCCGGACGGAAATATAGGTAGTGACCCCCTGCGGTATCGCGTCAAATACCGCCGACGGCAGCGCCCAGTTGGTGTCGTACACCTCCGCGTTCATATTGGTGACCGTATTGGTCCAGTCCGCCACCACGCTGCCGGTAAAGTTCTGCCCGGTGGCCGCCCGCACCTGGAAATACGAGAGCAGGGAGCCGAAATCGTTGAAATGCACCATATACGCGCCGCTGGCGGAGCCCCGCCAGGAATCATCGCCGCCCTGAATATCTATAACCACGGGAGGAGCTATATCAGGCCCGGAATTTACCAGCACGCTGCCCAGGTAATAATAGCCCGTCTGCACCCCGTTGCGGTTGCGGGCTTTCACCTGGAAATAATAAGTGCGCCCCGCATCCAGGCCCGTCACGCTGCGCCCGGGCAGCGGCTGCCAGTCGCAGGGGCCGTAATCGAACCCGGAAAGGTCAGCCGCCGTAGTTACCCGCACGTAGTACCCGGTATCGAGGGGATTGTCATTGCTCCCCCAACTCGCCGCCACGGAATTATCCCCCGGGGTAAGCACCGGCGGTCCATTCGGCACAGCCGCCGCGGTGACCGTGGCGGGGAAGACGTAAAAAGAGGATGCCGTACCGCCGCCGTTCATGGCCTTCGCCTGGAAATAATAAGTGGTATCGGGCCCGAGACCCGCGGCTTCGTAATAATCGGCATACACCGTAGTGGAGAAAAACAGCGGGCTGAAGCCTGCCGCGGAGGAATATTCCAGGTAGAATTTGGTCCAGTCGGGATTGCCGTTGCGGCTCCAGAAAACGGAAAGCCCCGTGGAGGAAATAAGCGAGTAATCGGCCGAAGCCGGTGGATAGACCCCGGTTACGGCATAACCTATATAGTGAGGAACGCTGTCAAAACCGGCCACGCCCAGGGTCCGCACCCTGAAAAAATAGGTGGTGTCCGGGTTGAGGGGTTGCATTTCCGCGGAAGTGTTGACCGTTTCCGAGGCCAGGCTGGTTATAAAGCCCTCGTCCGCGGCGGCCTCGGCCAGGTATTGCGTGCCGGGGGCGTTGTTGGCCTGCGCCCAGGTCAGCGGAACAGAGGTTATTCCCGCCGCGCCTATGCCGCCGCCAAAAGGCGCCGTCGGGTCCGTGGCTGAGGAGACCACCGCGGAATAGTCGGCTTCAAAAGAAACCCTGACCTTGAAATAATGCATGACATTGGAGAGAAGGCTGATAAAAGTGGTGGACGTTTGCCCCACCCCCCCGGCAATAACGGCAGCACCGCCGAAGGCGGGATCCGTGGAGATCAGCATTGACGTATCCTGGGTGCTCTTTTCCAGAACCCAGCCCACACCAGCCGTATCCGAGGAGATAGACATAAATTGGACATCAGTCGGAGGCGCCGCCCAAAGCCTCCCAGACAACGCAAAGGTAAAGCAAATTAAAAGCGCGAACTTTCCCATTGTTAGTATATATACCGTCAAAGTATACACGATTTACCGGCCAAAAACCACCTTTTTGGCAGTGATTTATGATACATTCCCTGATTTCCCCTCTGCGGCACGACAACTGTAACATTGCATACACAGCCTGTGGGGACACCATGCCGCATGGTGTCCCCAGCGGCGACGCACCGTCTGAATTGCAGAAGCCGGATAATTATATAATAGCGGCTTATGGCTGAAAACCTCAGGAAAGCGGGACAGAGCAGAC
>PEXO01000142.1 GCA_002779045.1 Elusimicrobia bacterium CG08_land_8_20_14_0_20_59_10
CCCGCATTACCATAAAAACATCGGAACGGATATTGGTATTATGTCACCGGATTCAGGCCGTGGGCGGCAGAATTACTTCTACGGCTTTTCGCAATGCCGCCAGAGACGCCGCTCCTTTGAGAACAAAATTCTCCGCCCCGCAGCGTGAATAGGCTTCCGTCTCCGCTGCGGGATCCGAACTGAAGATTATTACCGGTATTTTGCCGCTGTCCCCGTTTTTCCTTAAAACCGAGCACACGGAAACCGCGTCCCCGTCCGTCAGATGAAAATCCAGTATTATACAGTCGGGTTTGTGGAGCCCGGCCAGTTTTATGCCCTTCGCGCAATTTGCGGCGGCGTAGACGCGATATCCGAAGTTACCGAAGAAGCGTTTAAGCAGCTTATGCCATACCACCTCGTCATCGATTACAAGTATCGATCGGCCTGTCATCAATCCTCCGGTATCAATAAGATAGTATAGCCGGCCGCGCTTGTGTTGTCAATGCTTGTAGTGCGCATTAACGTGGCGGGCTATATGTATGTGGACCGGGCGAGACAGAGGTTATACAATTTTTACATGTCAGAATATGATTTTCGTGCTTCGTCAGGCAAAAGGATCCGACAGGAACGGCTGAAAATGGGCTGGTCGCAGGAGGAACTCGCTGAAAAAGCGAACCTGCACCCCTCTTTTATCGGCCAGCTGGAGCGCGGGCTCAGGTCCGCGAGTTTTAGGACTCTTGAGCGCCTCGGCGTGATCTTCGGCCTTAAACCGACCGATTTTCTGGCCGGCGGGGGGATCGCGGTTTACAAGCCGCAGCCCCTGGAGCGCAAGATACTGGGTCTCATCAAGGGCTGTTCCACCGGCGAACAACAGCTTGTCTATCAGACTATTAAACACCTGCTCCGCCAGAAGCGCCGGCTGGCTAAAAGATAGACATACGGCGTTTTATTCATGTCAACTGGATCCCGGCTTCCGCCGGAATGACGGTTTACTGTGTTGCTCTATCTTGCGAATACCCCCCTGTTCTATCAGCGGGACACCCCAAAAGGAAGAGGCTCTTGCCGGGCGCGGGCGCAAAATTCAAGGCAACCCGGAAGCCGCTCCGACTTCGTGCCCCGGCGTTCTTCCTGGGCGGTAAAAGGACGGGCTCCTGGCGCAGGGATGTCCTCTTTATGGCCAGATCCGCAAAGTAACGGCCGTCCAAAGGGCCTAATTTCCTATAGGCCCAAAGCCCGTATTTTTTAAGGTCCCTTGGGGATATGGGCTTTGAGGGGATATTGATACACTAAATACTGTAACAAAGTGCCGGCACAAACATGCCCGGTATTCACATTCAGGATACTAAGGTGGAAATAATGAAGATAAAACTTACGACCGTAGTTGCCGCCTCCTTTATATTTATCCTTCACCAGGCAGCACTGGCTGCCCCGACCGCCCCCCAGGCGTCCGATGAGACGAACATAGCCGGGGATCAGCTGGAGGGTCAGAAGTCGGCCCTTACGCTTAAAGGCAATCCGCCGAAGAAGCCCGGCGTGAAGCCTGGTGTGAAACCTCAGCCCAAGCCCCCGGTGCATAACCCGAAGCCGCCGGTCGTGAACCCCAAGCCCCCGGTGCACAACCCTAAGCCCCCGGTACATAATCCCAAGCCGCCGGTGCACAACCCCAAGCCGCCGGTCAATCATCCCAAGCCGCCGGTGTTCAACCACCCCACGCAGCCGACGACCCCCGGGAACCATGGTAACGGGACGCAGCTGCCCAGGCCCCGCCCTCCGCAGAACTACTCCTATAGCCATAACCATGCGCCGGTCCAGCAGATACACCAGAACAATCACCATGTGGTTATGCCCCGGCCGCATTACGGGCACAATAATCAGCCCTTCAACCTGAGGCCGTCAGCCCACGCGCCTCATTCCACGGTGATAAACCTGACCATCAATAATGTCAGCATTATCAACCAGATACACGGCATCCAGTCTAACTACTGGTCGCCCTATAGCTACCACTGGTATTCCAACTCGGGCGTGAACTTCTGCCATTATTACGACTCGTCCTACCACTGGTACGGGTTCAATAGCGGCGGGAGCATCTTCTGGACCCGTTATTATAATAACAGGTTCTGGTGGTACGACCCCTACTGGCACCGCTGGGTTTATTACTATGGCGGCAGTTGGTGGTGGCAGAGTCCCTCCAACGCTACCGTAATATATATCTATGTGAATAACTCCTACTATAATTACGGCACAGGCTCCGGCGGGATGGTATTGCAGCCGGTCAATGAGCCGGCGCCCTATGTGCCGCCCGCCGACTATGAACCCGTTACGGATCCCGCCCCGGTGGCCGATGCCGATCCCAACGAGGTGCTCTACTACAGCGACGACGGCACCCGCATGGCGCAGGTATACGGCGACAGGCGGACTGCCGCGCTTTACGACCTGACCGAAGAGGACACGGACGGCGGCGCGAAATACCTGAACCACCTGGGCGTGGGCGTGACGGAAGTCCGCTTCAAGAACGACCAGGAGGGCAAGGTGGCCAATATCCTGGTGCTCTGGGAGACCGCGGAAGGCGGCAAGGAATTCACGCTGCTTGACGCCAACGGCTGCCAGCCGGGCCAGGCCCCCACCGGGCCGGAGCAGCCGGTTGACGATACCGGGGTAGTGATTCTGCCCCAGCTTAACAGCATGGACGGCGTGGATACCAGGAACCTGGGCAAGCTGTTCGACGGTTCCAGGTAAACCCTGCCCGCTGGCAAGGGCGGTAAAACGGGAAAGCGGCCTTTTTAAGGTCGCTTTCCCCTTTTAAAAGTAAAAACTTTTGAAGCAGACGGAGG
>PEXO01000422.1 GCA_002779045.1 Elusimicrobia bacterium CG08_land_8_20_14_0_20_59_10
TGAAAAGTATAATCGAAGCGCGTGTGTATATCATAGCTGCCGTTCATCAGGCCCGCTACGTCTTCCACGAACACGCGTTCCTCGTCGGTCGGTATCACGAACACCTTCACTTTGGAGTTCACGGCGGAGATCTCCGTTTCCGCGTTGCGCGTTTTGGAGATCTCGTTCTTTCCGGCGTCGCAGTCAATGCCCATGAACCCCAGGCCCTCCAGCGCGCCGCCGCGGGTTATCGGGCCCATTTCACCTACCCCGGCGGTAAAGACCACGGCGTCAATGCCGCCCACCGCCGCCGCGTAGGAACCTATATACTTCTTGATCCTGTTGCATTCTATCGCTATCGTCAGCTTGGCGCGCTCGTCCCCCTGCTGGGCCGCCATCTCAACGTCACGGCGATCAGTGAACTTCCCGGTGATGCCGAGTATGCCGGACTTTTTGTTGAGGATGGCGTCCATCTCCCCGGCGTGAAGACTTTCCCGCGCCATGACATAAAGCGGTATGGCCGGATCATGATCGCCCGCGCGGGTGCCCATCACCAGGCCTTCCAGCGGCGTGAAGCCCATGCTGGTGTCGTAGGAGAGGCCGTTCTTCACGGCATTGGCGGAAGCGCCGTTGCCGATATGGCAGATTACCAAATTGGTCTTGAAGGGATCCTTCTTAAGCAGTACCGCGGCGCGCTTTGCCGCATAAAGGAAAGAGGTGCCGTGAAAGCCGTAGCGGCGGATACCGTACTTCTCGTACCACTTGTACGGCAGGGCGTAGGTGTAGGAGAACGGGGGCATGGTCTGGTGCCAGGCCGTATCCATTATGGCCATATGCGGGATCTTCGGCATGAGTTCCCTCGCCGCCTCTATACCCTGGATATTAGGCGGATTGTGCAGAGGCGCCAGCGACGAGAGTTCCTTGAACGCCGCTATGCTCTCGTCGTCGATTATCACGGATTTCACGAACTTTTCTCCGCCGTGCACCACACGGTGGCCCACCGCCGAAATGCCGGAGAGATTTTCCACTACCCCGGTCTTAGAGCAGGTAAGGGTATCTATGACCAGTTTTATGGCTTCCTTATGCGTGGGGCAGTCCTGCTTGACCGTGACCTTCTCGCGCCCGGAGGCCTCGTGGTTGACGAAGGAACCGCCTATCCCCACACGCTCGACCACGCCGGAGGCCAGCGGCTTCTTTGCCTGCCAGTCGAAAAGGGAGTATTTTACGGAAGAACTTCCGCAGTTAAGGGATAATATTTTCATAAAGCATTAACCTCAATGGAGCCCGGATCACGGCATATTCATTCTACAAAATTCCACGGCGGGCGTTTATTTTGTAATATTTCCACATGAGAAAAAGGACGATCGCGGCCTTCCTGCTGGCTGCCCTGGCCGCGGCGGGAACTACGTACCTTCGCACCTCCATGCCGGCCGCGGAGGTGGTGCGCAAACTCGCCGGCATGCGCGTGGCGCTCACGCTGTACCGCCTGGAACATAAGCGCTTCCCCGGCTCTTTCGGCGACGTGGTTGCATCCGGCCAGCTGGAAGCGGTCCCGGACCTGAAGCTTTCCGGGCATCTGAGGTACGCCGCCGTAAGACAGGCGGGCTCCTTTGAGCTGAAGGATACCGGGGGCTGGGCCTACGTCAACGACCCCGGGCACCCGCAGTTCGGGCTGCTGTATATAGACTGTTCCCACAAAGATGAAAAAGGCAGGTTCTGGAGCGAATTCTGAGAAGTCACGTTGTTACCCCGCCGCGTCCTCATACAACCCCAGAAGTATATTGCAGACCACCGGCGGCGACATATTGTTGTGCACATATTCGAAGGCGGTCTTTGACATGGTGTGGCAGACGGGGGGATTATTGATCAGGTACAGTACCGCCCTCGTATAGGACAGGACATCGCCGGGTTCCACTATCACCCCGCTGCGGTCGTTAACGGTGAAATCGCTCAGGCCCCTCAGGCGCGGGATCACGCAGGCCACGCCGGAAGCCTGCGCCTCTATTAGCGACAGCGACATGCCCTCCCGCGTGGCGGTCTTGGCGAAGATATGCAGCATCGCCATCACCTCCGGCATATCGTTGCGGTCCCAGAGTATATCCACCTTGTGGCTGATGTCAAGCTGGCGGGCCAGGTCGCGTATCCGCTCGCTCTTAGATCCCACAAGGAGAAAATTGGTGTTGGGCTGCACGGCCAGCACCTCTTTGGCCATAAGCAGGAAAAGTTCCTGGTCCCTGAAGGACGCGTCCATGCTCACGGTCCCCACCCGGTAGGGCCGCTTAAGGAACATCGCCGGTTTGATAAGCATCGCGCTTTCCCAGCGGCCGGTATTTAAAGTGGGAGGGACCATGAAGGTCTTACGCTGGTCTATCCCCACCCTGGTGAACTCCTCCTGCACGGAATTGCAGGCGGCGATGTAGCGGTCTATGTACGGCTCCAGCGAGGCGAGTCTCTCGAAGGCACGGGAAGAGCCCAGCTTCAACTGGGTAACGAAGATCTTGGAAGAGGCCCTGGCTTTTTTAAGCGCGAGAGGGTTCAGCGCCACCGGGTTATAAAAATGGACTATATCCCACCCTTCCGTCTCGAAAAAGCCGAATTTCACCCCGAGGGTTATAGGGCGGGCGTTTATCTTCAGCTTAGCGCATTCCGCGTAAAGCCTGCTCTTCTTCTGACAGAGTACGGCGGCGTTATGGCCGGTCTTGAGGAAGCGGGCCGCCGTATGAAGGGCCTGGTAGGAGACGATATCCCAGTCTTCGCTGTCACAGATATTGAGTATGTTCACTTTCCCGGAGCTCTCAGTTTAGCCAGTTCGCGCCGGGCGTTCTGCAGATAGACGGGGTCGCGCGAAGTGGCTAGTATATCGGCGTATATCGCCGCCGCCGCCGCGTAAT
>PEXO01000425.1 GCA_002779045.1 Elusimicrobia bacterium CG08_land_8_20_14_0_20_59_10
GACTGCGCATTCTTCACCTTCAAGGCCGATTCCCCGCTGGTGTCGAAGCCGGCGGTACTGAAGAGTTACGTGTTCCGGAAGGTATGCAAAGGCGAGCGCTGCTATGAGGAACTGGCGCGCACCGAGAAGAGAAAAGTGACCGTTTCGCTGTCCGGGACCAGGGAGATCCTCCCCTGGGAAAAGGACGTGTTCAGCGTCTGCCTGAAGGACACGGCCGTGTCCGCCAAGGTAATAGAGGCTTCCAGCAAATACAAGATAACCAAAACACCCGGTGCGGAAATTTACGAGATAAACGCCGCGGCCTCGGCCAAGCTGAGGACGGCGCCGGACAATGCCGGTATAACCGCGCAGTCCTGGAGTGTTTCCGGGGAAACCGGTTCCCTGAAGCTGGTGCTTAAAGACAAATGGTCTGAAATTTACGGCCTGTCCCAGACCGAGAAGACGGTCATCAAGCTTACCGTCAGGCAGGACAAGACAGCCTGGTTCGACGGGGTGGTCTTCGAAAAGGAGATAACCTTGGCTCCCGCGGAGCATTACAGGATAGATCTTTCGGAGTACGCCTCCGAGCTGAAGCAGCCGCTCCAGGACGGGCGCAAATATTACGCGCAGTGGAGTTTCAGCCGGAAGGGCGGGATCTCAAAGAACAGCTTCGTGAACGGCGGCGAGACGGCCCGGGTGGTCTTCCCGGTGCGCTGAGCTTCTCCGGGAAGTGAAAGGAAAACCCCGCGAAGTATGCGGGGTTTTTCTATTTCCTGGCGGGGGGGAGTACCGGCCCCGGTTTGGGGTCCTTCCAGCCGGTCAGGGTGGTTATGGTCATGCGCCATTTGGCTTCAAGGGCCGCCTGGTCCACGCTGCCTTCCGGGGCGGCCGCGGCATAAAGCATGGCGCCGAAAAGACCGTCCTGCAGCAGCCCGGCTACCGCTTCAGGCGGGGAAGACAGCTTGAACAGGCCTTCCCTCTGGCCGGACAGCAGATGCCCCTTAAGCCTTTCTTTCCCGACGTATATCATATTTATGAAAAGCGCGGAGAAAACCTTGACATGGCAGGCCATATAGTAAAGCAGTATCAGTATCTGCGCGTCGCTGTGCTTGTAGCGCTGCGCCCACATTACATTGCCCACGCAGTGCTTCAGCAGCCGCTGCCCGGCATTGTCGTTGATGTCGGCCAGTTCGTCCACCGTCTCGTGGTTGTGGCGGGTGATGGTCTTTACCAGCTCCCCGAAGAGCGCGTTCTTATTGGTGAAATGATACATCACCGCCGACTGGCTCAGGCGCAGTTCGTCGGCTATCATCTGGAAGCTGGTCTCGGCGAAGCCGTGCTTCGCGGCCAGGCGGATGGCGATGTCTATGATCTTGCGGCGGGTCTTTTCACCCTTGAGTAGTTCCGAGCGCGGCATAGGACAATTCTACCTTACCTGCGGCCAAAGTGCAAAGCCCATGGCCCGCCCCCGTTTTCCGTGGTATAATATTTATAATCCCGGCCGGGTTCCTCTTGAGGCCGGGCGGTTAATCCGCCCCGAGCGTAAGCGAGGGGTGTGACAAAGGGGGGTGAATAGGTTCGACGTTGACTTGTTCTGTCAGATCAGCAGGCCATGGTTGACCAGGCCATGTAAAACAGGGTCAAAAAAACAAAAGCCAACTCCAACGAGATGGCCTGGGCGCACGCTTAAGTGTGCCTCGCTCGCAGACTGCCGCCCGCGCGGAATGTAGAGCGTTACAATGCGGGATGCTGCCGGCCGGGGCGCGCTTCGTCCCTGGAAGGCAAAAGACAATACGGAGCTTGGCCGGTAATTGTCGTCCTGAACTTATTCCGGCCGAGACAAACTCAGGGCTAAGCCTGTAGCGGTTCTGGCAAGCGGTTGGCGGACGCGAGTGCAAATCTCGCCACCTCCATAACTTTAAGCCGGGTTTCGAAAGAAACCCGGCTTTTTGTTTTCTCATCCCGACAGGCCCTTGTCGGGGTGGCCTGCTATACTCTTAAACAGGAAGGAGACTTCTATGACCCCCGAAGAGAAGGCGTATATAGCCGGGATAATAGACGGAGAAGGCACTGTTACTTTAACGCGCGGCCATGTCAATGAGTTGCCGTCCCCGCGTGTGTCCGTTGCCAACAATGATCTGCGTCTGCTGAAGTGGATCAGGGAGAAGGCCGGATGCGGTTGCATTACTACGCGCAGTAAGGTGCAACCGCAGCATGGGGTTAATTATGTTCTTAATGTCTGCGACGATCCCGCACTGAAACTGCTGGCAGAAGTTAAGGAATACCTCATAATTAAAAAGCCTCACGCCGAACTGCTGTCCTCACGGTATAAGGCGGTTACTCCCAGGAACGGCAGGTATACAGAAGAGCTTTTAGCAGGAAAAATGGCGTTGGTCGCGGAGATACGACAGCTTAACCGACATGTGACTGACAGCGGACCATGATCCTTACCGCGTCTGTCGGCTATGTCGGAGCGGTGCTGTGCGGTATCAAGCGTGATGCGCATTCGGGGGTGAATAAAAAATTAAAGGCCGGTCCCCGAAAGGGGGCCGGCCTTTAGATTGGGTGGAGGCTGTTGGTTGATGTTCGCACCTTTTTTGACGAACATCCTGACGGAGTCGAGTGAGTTCATTGTCCGCGGGGTGTCGTCGCGGGCGTGTTCCTGTCAATATTCAACAGCATTGTTCCGGTGGCCCCAGGTTGAATAAAACACCGCC
>PEXO01000175.1 GCA_002779045.1 Elusimicrobia bacterium CG08_land_8_20_14_0_20_59_10
CCCCAGCCGCCGGCTCCGCAAAAAGACGCTTTACCAGCTAAGCCGGCAGCTGACAATTAACGAGCCTTATCTTGGAGGCATCAATGGGAACCATAAATATCCTTACGATCTTGCGGGACAGCTTCACTCTGCTGATACTCGTGTTCTGCTCTCTTTTGTCTGTTACCGTAGCCTTTGAAAGGTGGTGGTTTTTCAGAAAAGCCCGCAGCCAGAACGGGGACGAACTCCTGGACCGGGTAAGCGGAATGCTTAAGGACGGAAAATCGGAGAAGGCGCTGGAGCACGTCTCAAAGACGGATTCGCCCGTTTCAAGGCTTTTAAGCTACGCCCTGCATTACAGGAATACGGCAAAGAACGATCTCACGGAACTCCTGGCCACCAAACGGCAGGAGGAAAAACTCAGGTTTGAACGGTTCCTCGGGATCCTGGGCACCATGGGAAATATAGCTCCGTTCATCGGACTGTTCGGCACGGTAGTGGGCATTATCAAGGCTTTCCGGGACCTGGCGCTTTCGGGGGTGGGAGGGCCGACAGTGGTGGCTAAGGGCATAGCCGAAGCGCTGGTGGCTACCGCGGCCGGCCTTGCCGTGGCCATACCCGCCGTTATCATTTTTAACTATTTCACCCGCCGGCTGAAAGTGATAATGAGCGAGCTGGAGATCTTCTCGGCCAGGCTGGTGATCATGCTGGGAAACAAATAGCCGCCCGGCAGGTTAATTTAATTATGGCTGTATCATCAGGCAATTCGGACGATCCCATTACCGATATCAATGTCACCCCGCTGGTGGACGTGTGCCTGGTGCTGGTCATAATTTTCATGGCGGTGGCCCCGTTCGCCGTGCAGTCCGGCATCAAAGTGCTCCAGTCCAGGGCCGGCGTGCAGGTGGGGAAAGTGTCCGTTTCCGAGAGCGTGCAGATAAAACTGTCAAAAGACGGCAGGATCTCGGTCAACGGCGCGGAGGTCCCGGCCGCTGATTTCCCTTTCAGGATAGCCCAGGCCCTTGTGAAAAGCAAAGATAAATTCGTGATAGTAAAAGCGGATGAAAAAAACAAGGTCGGGGACGTGGTGGAGCTTCTGGACGGGGCCCGGCAGGCCGGCGCGCTGAAAATGGCGCTTATGAAGAATTAGGACCGGCGGCGGTCCGGCAAAGATTTATGTCCTTTAAGACCGACGACAGCGACGAAACGATAAACAGCATCAATATCACGCCCCTGGTGGACGTGTGCCTGGTGCTGGTCATAATCTTTATGGTCACCGCCCCGCTGTTGTCCGAGCCCGCTTTTAAAGTCGACCTGCCCAAGGCGCGCACGCAGGAGGGCGAGGAAAAAGAGAAAATAACCGTCTCGCTGGCAAGCTCCGATAAATACGCCGTGAATGAACAGGTCTTTACCGATAAGAAAAAATTCTATTCGGCCCTGGAGCGGACAGTGAAGGACAGCGCTTCCAAGCTGGTGGTGATAAAGGCCGACAGGGAGGCGGGCTACGGGGTGTTAACGGACACGATGCGGTGCGCCAAAGAGGCCGGAGCCGCCGGCATCAATATAGCCACGGCACAAAAGAAGAAATAAGAACGGCTTTGTGTTATGTATAGTGAATCCTCCAACAAAACGTTCGTTTACTCCGCCGGCGCGGCGGTCCTGTTCCACGGCCTGCTCTTTCTTATCTATCTTAACTTCGTACTGCTGAAGCCCGAGACCGGAAATATAGTCATAAGCAACGTGGACCTGCTGATGCAGGAAAAAACGGCTTCCGCGCCCAAGCCTATACCGGTCCGGAACAGGACTTTTGCGTTTTTGAAAATGGCTCTTCCCGCGATCCCGAAGATAGCGCCCGCCCAGCCGCCCAGGATGCCCTCCATCGATATAAAAACGCCCGGGGCCCGGAGGCCCATGCCCGCCGCCGCGCAGAAACTGCAGGAAAGGTCCGGCCGGGTCCAGGCGCAGGAAAAGCTGGAAATGGATACCCGCCTAAGGCGGACCGCCGCCATAAATGCCGATCTGGGCATTAAAGCCGAACGGGCTGCCGTGGCCCTGGCGCCCCGCATAGAGCTGGAGGAGGTGGGCATGAAAAAGGCGCCGCCGCTGCCCGCCAACCTGAAGTTCGACGAAAACGCCCGCGCCGAAAGGCCCCAGACCATGCAGGCGCTGAATCTAGCCGTTGCACGCGCGGCAAAAGTCCCGGCTAATCCCCAGGGTCTGGCTGAAAATACCGGCGCTATGAAACCAGCCGGGGGGGGGGCGCGCGTCAGCGTGGCTATGCCGGATAAAATAGCCGATGCCGGCGGAAAAAAAGTAGAGCTGGCCGCCGGTTTAAGGAGACAGCCGGCGCTTACGGCCGCGGCGTTCAGAAATCCCGCCGCCGAGGGCATAAAAGACGCGCAAACGGCCCAAAAAGCCGAGATCGAGGGGCCGCTTTCAAAAAGAAAAGTGGTCAAATCTTATGTGCCGCCTTTCCCGGACTGGGCCAGGAGCCGCGGGATACTGGAAGCCTCGGCGGCGGTGAAGTTCTATGTGGACAACGGCGGCCTGGTGCTGGACAATGTTTCCGTGGAGCGCAGTTCCGGCTATGGGGAACTGGACCGGCTGGCCCTTGACGCCATAAAAAAATGGCGGTTCGAGCCCCTGCCCGGCGCCTTGTCGCGCCAATGGGGAATAATAACGTTCAGATTCGTGATGGGATAATTATGTCAAACGCATTCGTTCTAGCGCTGGTTTTGTTTGCGGCCGCCGGCCCCCTCGCCGCGCAGAATACTGTTCCTTCCACGGCCGCCTATAGCGAAGTGCCCGAAGAAGTCGTGGTCAAAGGAGAAACCGAAGACAGGATGACGACGGCAAGGCCGCCCCTGAACATAAATATCGATAGTTTTGAGAGCCTGCGGAGATCGCTCCGACCGGACAGATCGCTGTTCCTTTTTGAATCCGGGGATTTTCTCAGCCTGTCCCGCAGCAGCCCCGGGAAACTCTTCTCCACAAAAGTGGTCCAGCCCTGGCGCACTGGGTTCAGCGACAAGACCGTGATCGCCTTCTATCCCCTGCAAAAATCCGGGGAAGTCTTTAAGGATTACACCGAAAAAGGCGGCAAAGAGGCGCAATGGACCCTCTCCATCACCGACGAGGGGGGGCAGCTGTTCCATAAATATTCCGGCTCCGGCATCCCGCCGGAAACCATAAATTGGACGGGGGAAAACGACCGGCACGAGTGGCTCAGTGCCGGGCGCAGCTACGCGCCGGTCTATGTATTCTCGAACGGCGGCGCTTCCAGAACGGTAATCGGCGAGCTAATGAAATTCACCGCCATAATCTATCAAAAAGGCGACAACCTCATTATCAGCCTGGATTCGGTGTCGCTGTTCGGACCCGGCAAATCGGCCAAAACCGTGGACAAGTCAAACGGGGAGCCGCTGCTGGCCGCCGTATCCGATCTTATAAAACGGCGTTATTATAATACTCCGCTGAAAGTTAACGTCTATGCCCGGACCAGGGACCTCGCCGCAGTACAGGCGGACAAGGTCGGGGATTATTTAAAAACCTCGCTGATGTCGGCCGAAGAGCTGCTGTCCTCCGAGGGGCTTACCGACACTTTTGCCCGGCAGCGCACCGACATCGTGCTGCTGAATAAATGACGTGATGCGGTTATCGGGGAAGTCTGCATAATTGTTGCGACAAGTCCGGGAGATGATATGAAAGGAATAATACTTGCGGGCGGTTCGGGGACGCGGCTTTATCCCATCACCAGCGTGGTCTGCAAACAGCTGCTGCCGGTCTACGACAAGCCGATGATCTATTATCCGCTGTCGGCTTTGATGCTGGCCGGCATACGGGAGATACTGATAATTTCCACGCCCAAGGACCTGCCCCGCTTCCGCGATATCTTCGGCGACGGCTCGGCCTGGGGGCTGAAGCTGTCATACAAAGAACAGCCCGCGCCCAACGGCATAGCCCAGGCTTTTCTTGTAGGCGAAGAGTTCATCGGCGCCGACGACGTCTGCCTGGTCCTGGGTGACAATATCTTCTACGGCCACGGCCTGCCGGAGGCCTTTTGCAAGGCGGTGGCGGCCGCGGCGCAGAAGAAGGCGACGGTGTTCGGCTATTACGTGAACGACCCGGAACGCTACGGGGTGGTGGATTTCGACGCGTCCGGCCGCGCGCTTTCCATAGAGGAAAAACCGGCCAAGCCCAGGAGCAACTACGCCGTTACGGGGCTCTATTTCTATCCTAACGGCGTGGCGAAAGTGGCGGCCGCCATAAAGCCCTCGGCCCGGGGCGAACTAGAGATCACCGACGTGAACAAGGAGTACCTGAAGCGCGGCGCCCTGGGAGTGGAACTGCTGGGCCGCGGCTATGCCTGGCTGGATACGGGCACCTTCGAGAGCCTGCTGGAGGCTGGGGAATTCATCGCCACCGTAGAGCGCAGGCAGGGGCTGAAGATAGCCTGTATAGAGGAGATAGCCTACGGGCAGGGCTGGATAGACAAAGCGGGCCTGCTGCGGCTGGCCGGCGTGCTTAACAAGAATAACTACGGCGCTTATCTGAAAAAAGTGGCCGAAGGTAATTGAGGAAATATGCCATTTGAATTCGAAAAGACCGGTCTTGACGGCGTGGTGCTGGTAAAGCCCCGCGTCTTTCCCGACGCGAGAGGCTTCTTCGTAGAGACTTACAAGCGGGCGGACTTCCTGAAGGCCGGGATCCCGGCGGAGTTCGTCCAGGACAACCACTCGAAGTCCTCCAGGGGCGTGCTGCGCGGCCTGCATTACCAGCGGGGCGCCGCCGCGCAGGGAAAGCTGGTGCGCTGCGTGGCCGGTGCCATCCTCGACGTGGTGGTGGATATACGGCGCGGCTCCCCGGGCTTCGGCAGATGGATCTCCGCGGAGCTTACCGCCGCGAACGCCCATGCTCTGTATCTGCCGCCGGGCTGTGCGCACGGCTTCCTGGTGTTGAGCGATACGGCCGAAATAATTTATAAGTGCAGCACGGAGTATTCTCCCGAAGAGGAAGGCGGCATCCGTTGGGACGATCCCGGGATAGGCGTGCAGTGGGGGGTAAAGGAACCGCTCCTGTCCGCCAGGGACAAGGCACTGCCGCTCCTGAAGGACGCCATTCTCTGATGAGAGCTTTTATAACCGGTTCAAAGGGCCAACTGGGAGCGGCGTTCGTACGGCATTTCGAAGCCAAAGGCTGGGACTATGCCGCCGCCGACATAGACACACTGGATATTACCGACGGCAATGCCGTGACGGACGCGCTGAACCCGTACCGGCCCGGGCTTATCCTGAACTGCGCGGCTTATAACCTTGTCGATAAAGCCGAGACGGAGGGGCCTAAGGCCTTTGCCGTGAACGCGGAAGGGCCGCGCAGCCTGGCTTTGGCCGCGCGCAAACTTGAATCGACCTTGGTCCATTTCGGGACGGATTATATTTTCGACGGGGCCAAAGCGGCTCCCTATACCGAGGCGGACGAGCCCAACCCGCTGAACAATTACGGCCGGTCCAAGCTCAAGGGCGAAGAATATGTCCGGCAGGCTCCCGGCAGCCTGGTGCTGCGGCTCAGCTGGGTTTACGGGCGGGGCGAGCAGAATTTTATGCACAAGCTCAGGGGCTGGGCGGAGAAACCCGGGCCGCTGCGCGTAGCTGCCGACGAGGTCTCCGTACCTACCTGCACCGAAGACGTGGTCTTGGTCACGCTGGAGGCTTTAAAGCGCGGCCTGACGGGAACCTGGCATCTGACCAATACAGGGCACTGCTCGCGCTATGACTGGGCGAAACTGGCCCTGAAAGAATACGGGGTGACCAAGGAACCGGTGCCGGCGAGAATGGCCGAGTTCAAGACCGCCGCCCGGCGCCCCGGCTATTCCGCCATGTCCAATGCCGCACTGTCCGGGGAGCTTGGAATTAAGATACCCGCCTGGGAAGATTCCGTGACCGCATATATAAGAGGGAACAAATGAAAAAGACCATCCTGGTGACCGGCGGGGCCGGCTTTATCGGCTCCAATTTCATCCGCTATGTCTTCGAGCGTACCGGGTTCAAGGGGAAGATCGTCAACCTGGACAAGCTTACCTATGCCGGCAACCCGGAGAACCTGGCGGATATAGCCAAAAAATTCCGTGGGCGCTATGTGTTCGCGAAGGGCGATATCTGCGCTCATAATGCGGTGCTGGCCCTGATGAAAAAGTACTGCGTATCGGCCGTGGCCCATTTCGCCGCCGAAAGCCACGTGGACCGGTCCATCTTCGGCCCGAAAGATTTTATTGAAACCAACATCCACGGCACCTTCAGCCTGCTGGAAGCCGCTCGTAATTTCTGGGCGGGGCGCAAAGATGTGCGTTTTCACCATGTCAGCACCGATGAGGTGTACGGCTCGCTGGGAGCGTCCGGGAAGTTCAGGGAGACCACCCCTTACAACCCGCGCAGCCCTTACTCCGCTTCCAAGGCCTCGTCGGACCACCTGGTGCGCGCTTATGGCCATACCTACGGCCTGCCGGCCACTATTTCCAACTGTTCCAACAACTACGGGCCCTATCATTTCCCGGAGAAGCTGATCCCGCTGGTGCTGCTCAACGCCCTGGAGGGAAAGCCCCTGCCGGTATACGGGGACGGGCTGCAGGTGCGCGACTGGCTTTACGTGGAGGACCACTGCGCGGCCATCTGGCGCATAATGAACAAGGGCCGCCCGGGCGCCACCTATAATGTGGGCGGCAGCTGCGAGAAGAAGAATATCGACGTGGTAAAAGGAATCTGCGCCGCGCTGGAGGCGTTGGCCCCGGCGGCGGCCAACCCGACGCTGGGCGGCCGGGAATACACGGATCTCATAACCTTCGTAAAGGACCGCCCCGGACATGACCGCCGCTATGCCATAGATTTCAGCAGGATAACTAAAGAGCTGGGCTGGCGCCCGTCGGTGGATTTCAGGTCCGGCCTGCGTAAGACCGTTTCCTGGTACCTGGCCAACGGGGCCTGGGTGAAGAATGTGAAGACCGGCGCCTACCGCAAGTGGCTGGATAAAAATTATAAAAGGTGATCGATGGAAGTGGTAAGGTCCGCATGCTATCTTTTTATGGTCGTCCCAACCTTGTATAATTAAGAGATATAAGACGCCTGTTCCACGGCGTTGAGCTGGTTGTGAGTATCGGAGGGAATCATGAAAGTCGTAATACTTGCCGGCGGTATGGGCACTCGCCTGAGCGAAGAAACGGACCTTAAACCCAAACCCATGGCCGAGCTTGGTGAAAAGCCGATGCTCTGGCACATAATGAAGATCTATTCCCAGTACGGCTTTAACGATTTTGTCCTGTGCCTGGGATATAAGGGTTATATGATAAAGGAATACTTCGCCAATTATTTCCTGCACCAGGCCGACGTGACCATAGATATGAAGAACAACAAGATGGAGGTGCATCACCGGAAGGCCGAGCCCTGGAAGGTGACTCTCATCGATACGGGGCTCAATACCATGACCGGCGGCCGGCTCAAGCGGGTTCAGAAATACGTGGGCAAGGGTACTTTTATGCTGACCTACGGAGACGGGGTCGCCGACATAGACCTGAAAAAACTGGTTGCTTTCCACAAAAAGCACGGGAAATACGCCACCATAACGGCTATACAGAACCTGGGCAGGTTCGGTGCCCTGGACATGTCCCCGGACGGGGCGGTATATTCATTCCAGGAAAAGCCTATAGGCGACGGCGCCTGGATAAACGGCGGATTTTTCGTGCTGGAGCCGGAGGTCTTCGATTATATCAAAGACGGCGATACCGCTATCTGGGAGCGCAAGCCTATGGAAAAGCTGGCCGTGGAAGGGCAGCTTAACGCCTACAGGCACAAGGGTTACTGGAAATGTATGGATACTCTGCGCGACAAGACGGAGCTGGAGAACTCCTGGAAGAGCGGCAACCCGCCCTGGAAGGTCTGGAAATGAGCGATTCCTGGCGGGGGAAGAAGGTTTTCCTGACCGGGCATACGGGGTTCAAAGGGGCCTGGCTGTCCATCTGGCTGGACTCCCTTGGCGCCAAAGTCACCGGCTACGCCCTTAAGCCTCCTACGAAGCCAAGCCTTTTTGAACTCTGCCGCCTGGACCGCCGGGTAAGGTCCAATATCGGCGACGTGCGCGACGCGGCCCGGCTGAAGAAAGCCTTACTGGCAGCCCGCCCGGAGATAGTCATACATATGGCCGCGCAGCCGCTGGTGCGTGAATCCTACCGCGCCCCGGCCGAGACCTACGGGACCAACGTGATGGGCACGGTCAACCTGCTGGAAGCCGTGCGGGCCTGTTCTTCCGTGAAGGCCGTGGTCAACGTCACTACCGAT
Source organism: Elusimicrobia bacterium CG08_land_8_20_14_0_20_59_10 (assembly GCA_002779045.1). Classification (GTDB taxonomy): domain Bacteria; phylum Elusimicrobiota; class Elusimicrobia; order Elusimicrobiales; family UBA9959; genus UBA9959. Next base: position 8,304 of record PEXO01000175.1, read on the forward strand.
AAATGCTACGAGAACAAGGAGCACGCGCGTGCCTTCCGCGAGGACGAGCCCATGGGCGGGTACGACCCTTATTCCTCTAGCAAGGCCTGCTCGGAACTGGTAACCTCGGCGTACCGCAATTCTTTCTTTAACCCGGCAGAGTTCAAAAAGCACGGAGTGGCGCTGGCCTCGGCCCGCGCCGGCAATGTGATAGGCGGCGGGGACTGGGCAGCGGACCGGCTTATCCCCGACCTGATACGCGCGGCGCTCAGGGGGGAGAAGGTACGCATCCGCAGCCCCCGCGCCGTACGCCCCTGGCAGCACGTGCTTGAGCCGCTCAGCGGCTACCTGCTGCTGGCCGAGAGGCTGTATAAGTACGGGCCGAAGTACGAGCAGGCCTGGAACTTCGGACCCGACGCCGGTGACGCGAAGGACGTGGAGTGGATAGTGAAACGCATGTTCAGCCGCTGGCCGGAAGTGCCGGGCTACGCCATCGACAAGGGACGTCATCCTCACGAGGCGCATTACCTGAAGCTTGATTCTTCAAAGGCCCGCCGCGAGCTCGGCTGGGCGCCGCGGTGGAACGTGGGGATGGCCGTGGATAGGACCGTGGAGTGGTTCAAGGCGTGGCGGCGGGGTGGGGATATACGCGCGGTGTGCCTGAAGCAGATAGTGGAGTATGCGGCCAAGCCATAGGAAGGAACACGATGAAACGCGACGAGATCTTGAAAGCCGTCAAAGCCTATCATTCGGCTGCTTTCCCGGCCAGACCTTTTGACAGGGAAAAGGATACCGTTCGCTATGCCGGAAGGGTGTTCGACGAGAAAGAACTGGCCGCCCTGGTGGATTCCTCGCTTGATTTCTGGCTCACCGAGGGGCGTTACTCCGAGAGTTTTGCCGAAAAGCTGTCCGATCTTCTCGAAGTAGACAATGTTCTGCTGACAAATTCCGGCTCTTCCTCCAACCTGCTGGCGCTTTCGGCCCTGACCTCTAAAAAAATGGGCAAGAAACGCCTCGTTGCCGGCGACGAAGTGATAACCGTGGCCGCGGGTTTTCCGTCCACTGTCACCCCTATCCTGCAGAATGGGCTGGTCCCTGTTTTCGTGGACGTGGAACTGCCCACCTACAATATAAATGTCGAAGCCCTTAAGAAGGCGGTGTCGCCGAAGACCCGCGCAATCTTCCTTGCCCATACGCTGGGCAACCCGTTCAACCTCGACGAGGTGCTGAAGGTGGTTAAGCAACACGACCTCTGGCTGATAGAGGACAACTGCGATGCCCTGGGGAGCCGGTACAAGGGGAAATACACCGGGACTTTCGGGCATCTGGCCACTTTCTCTTTTTACCCGGCCCATCATATTACCACCGGGGAAGGCGGCGCGGTGGCGACCAATAGCGAGCAGTTGGCCCAGATAGTGCGGTCGTTCAGGGACTGGGGCCGCGACTGCTACTGCACCGGCGGGGAGAATAATACCTGCGGCAAGCGCTTCTCCCAGCAGTTCGGTACGCTGCCCCCCGGCTATGACCATAAATATGTCTATTCCGAGATAGGCTATAACCTGAAAATGACCGATATGCAGGCGGCTATAGGTTCGGTCCAGATGGATAAGCTGGAGAGCTTCGGTGAAAAAAGACGCGCGAATTTCAAGCGCTACCAGAAGATCTTCGCCAATTATGAACAGTTTTTTATTCTCACTCAGCCGACGCCGGGCGCCGATCCCTCCTGGTTCACCTATGTCCTCTCCGTCAGGGAGAACGCTCCCTTTACGCGCAATGAGCTGGTGACGTTCCTGAACGAATGCCGCATAGAGACCCGGAACATCTTCGCCGGCAATATCCTGCGCCAGCCTGCCTTTATCGGCAGGCCCTGCCGGGTGGCGGGGGAACTGACCGTCACCGACTTCATCATGAACAACACTTTCTTCCTCGGGACCTTCCCCGGCATGACCGAGGAGATGTTCTCCTATGTGGAGGACTGCGTGGCCGAATTTCTGGGGCGGTTCGTTAAATGATCGTAAAAAAGTACAAATCCGAGGTGGTTTCCGTTGAGAATCCTGTCGCCGACATCAGGACCGTTACCTTGCGCCCGCTGGAGAAAGCCTACAAGTATAACCCCGGCCAGTTTCTGCACCTGGCGCTGGACGAATACGATCCCTCCAGACCCTGGCCGGAGTCGCGCTGTTTTTCCATGCAGAGTTCCCCGGACCAGGAGACTATAAAGATTACCTTCGCCGCGAAGGGGAAATTCACCGCGCGCATGGCGGCCGAACTGGTCCCGGGGAAAGTTATCCGCGTGAAGCTGCCTTACGGGGACCTGTTCTCCACGGAACATGATACGCGGAAATCGGTGTTTGTCGCCGGCGGGACCGGGATCACGCCTTTCCTTTCCCTGTTCACTTCCGGAGTTTTCTCCGCCTATCAGGAACCCAGGTTGTATTTCGGCGTGCGCAGTGCCTCTCATAACCTTTATGCGGACGACCTTGAAAAGGCCCGCGGTGTTAATCCTTCTTTTCAGTTCACGCTCCTGAACGAAGAAAAGGACGGCCGGCTGGATATCAAGAAAATCCTGGCCGAGAACGGCCCCGCCGCCGTATATTTCATATCCGGGCCTCCCGCTATGATCAAGAACTTCAAGCTCTGCCTGGCCGAGAACGCTGTTCCCGCCGGGAATATCAAGACCGACGATTGGGAGTGAGCGTTGTCCTGCGGTGTGCGGCCCTTCCATTTTAAAGGGCCGCTCTGTTTGCCATATCCGTGCTTTGCTATAATATAGCTATTAAAAACCGTCCGTGAACCGGTCGGTATGTCGCCGTATTTCAGGGAGTTAAGATGAAAAAAGCGTTAATTACCGGCATAACGGGGCAGGACGGGGCTTACCTGAGCGAGCTTCTTCTAAAAAAAGGCTATGAAGTTCACGGGATCCGCCGCCGCTCGGCGTCCGTCAATACAGAGCGCATCGGGCACCTGCTGCGGCATCCGCGTCTGAAACTGCATTATG
>PEXO01000207.1:0-147 GCA_002779045.1 Elusimicrobia bacterium CG08_land_8_20_14_0_20_59_10
CATCTTCCGAGTTATCTAAACGAGTTTGTCTTTCGTTTTAATCGCCGGAACACACCGATGGCGGCCTTTCAGACCTTGTTGGGGATCTATTCCCAAAAGAAACCTGTTTCCCTATGTGAACTTATGCAACCGGAGTCAAAGTAATAA